>NZ_JAUMSQ010000419.1:0-700 GCF_030519285.1 Mycolicibacterium arseniciresistens | reverse complement strand
CGCGTTCGACACCTGGTGCTCGCCGTGCACCGCGAGCGCGACGTCGGCCGCACCGGCGGCGGTGTGCAGCGTGAATTGGGGCCGCGCCAGCGCGTCGAGACCGATCCCGTCGGCCCAGACGTCCGCCGAGGCGCCCGCCTCCTGCGACACCCGCACCACCCGCGCGCGGGTCCGGTCGGCCATCGCGGCGACCGCACTGTCGTCGACATTGAGGATCACCACTCCGGACGGCGGAACCGATTCCGGCAGTTCACCTTTCGTCGCGGCGATGGCCTCGCGCGAGCCGAACTCGCCGAGGTGGGCGGTGCCGACGTTGAGCACCACCGCGATCGACGGCCGGGCGATCGCGGCGAGAGCGGCGATGTTGCCGGGATGGCGGGCCGACATCTCCAGGACCAGGAAGTCGGTCGACTCGTCGGCGCGCAGCACCGTCCACGGATGGCCGAGCTCGTTGTTGAACGAACCGGGCGGGGCGACCACCTCGCCCAGCGGCGCCAGCACCGCCGCCACCAGATCCTTGGTCGAGGTCTTGCCCGAGGAGCCGGTGATCCCGACGACGGTCAGCCCACCCGCGGTCAGTCGTTCGGCCACCGCCGCGGCGAGCCTGGCCAGCGCGGCCAGCACCGCAGCGCCCGCACCGTCGACGTCGTGTTCGAGCACCCCGGCACCGGCATCGGCGCCCTCGGCGGGCGGTACGACG
>NZ_JAUMSQ010000418.1:0-5178 GCF_030519285.1 Mycolicibacterium arseniciresistens | reverse complement strand
CGGCCGCGGAGCCGACGGTCGGCGGCGTCGGGTCCGCGCCCGAGCCACCCTGACCGGCGGGATCCGGTCCCGGAGTCCCTTGATCCTGCGGTTCGCTGTTCACGCTCTCACCCCCACACGAGTTGCCCAGACGACTATAGGTCGCGCGCGGCGGACAGTGAGCACCTAATTCAAGATCGACGTCCGCGTCAGGGCGCCTCGACGGCCGTGGGGCTAGCTGCCGCCGCCGACCTCGGCGGGCAGTGGCGGGGGCAGCGGCTTCGACGGGGTGGGCGAGGACTCGGCTTCGGCCGAGTCCGGTCCGTGGTACTCCACCATCGGCTCGTCGCGGACGATCTTCTCCTCGATACTGACCATCAGGGCCGACGGCGAGACGGTGTAGGCGGCGTCGCCGCTCTCGGCGACGAAGTCGTCGCCCGACCGGGTCGCGGACAGGATCAGCTTGGCGCCGTCGCGCACCCGCACGCCGCGGTATTCGAGTTCACCGTCCGGGCTCTCGCAGATCGCGACCCGCGAGCTGTCCGTCCGGCCGAAGGCGACGGCCGTGTCGGGCGCGGTGCACCGCGCGGTGGAGTCCACGAAACCCTGCGCGTCGGAGGACGGCGCCGCCGTCGCCAGCTGGTCGGCGCCGGCGAACACCAGAGCGAGGACCGCCGCTCCGGCCAGGGCCGGGCGGCGCAACATGGAACGGGTAGCGGTCATCACCGTCCACCAGACCACGTCGGCTCCCGCCGCGCGAGGGCTGACATCGAAGGATGACGCAATCGTTAGGCCACCGATATGCGCTGTGGATGACCGCCGGAGCTGTCGGTGGGCATCGGTATTGTCGAACACATGTTCGAGGATCTGGCCACCGTGCCTCCCGACGCCGACGAAGCGCGGTTGATTTCACGCCTCACCGAACTCGAATCGGCGAAAGCCGCCGCGGCGGCCGGACAGGCGAAGGTGGCCGCAGAACTGGACCGGTTGCGACGCTGCGCTGAAGCCGCCGCCGGAGTGCCCGCCGCCAAGCGGGGCCGGGGCCTGGCCGGCGAAGTGGCCCTGGCGCGGCGGGCATCACCCAACCAGGGAGGGCGATACCTCGGATTCGCCCGGGCACTGGTCCACGAGATGCCCCACACCTTGGCCGCATTGGAGTGCGGGGCGCTCACCGAGTGGCGCGCCACCCTCATCGTCCGCGAATCAGCCTGCCTGTCCGTCGAGGACCGCCGCACACTCGACTACGAGATGTGCGGGGATGTCCGCGCATTCGATGGTCTCGGCGACGCACGGATCGAAGCCGACGCCAAGAAGATCGCCTACCGGTTGGATGCCCGCGCAGTGGTCGACCGGGCCACCAAGGCGGTCACCGAGCGCACCGTCACCATCCGCCCCGCCCCCGACACCATGACCTATGTGACCGCACTGCTGCCCGTCGCCCAGGGCGTCGCGGTTTACGCGGCGTTGAAGAAGGTCGCCGACACCACCTTCGACGGCCGCTCTCGCGGCCAGGTCATGGCCGACACCCTCGTCGAACGCGTCACCGGCCGGCCGGCCGAACAGCCGATCCCCATCGCGGTGAACATGGCGATCTCCGATGAGACACTGCTCGCCGGCGACACCGAACCCGCTCATCTGTACGGCTACGGCCCCATCCCGGCCGAGATCGCCCGCCGCATGGTCCACGACGCAGCTTCGGTGGCCACAATCCGCCGGCTCTACACCCATCCGCGCACCGGCGCCCTGGTGGCGATGGAATCCCGGTCCCGTTGCTTCCCCAAAGGCCTCGCCGCCTTCATCGATCTGCGCGACCAGACCTGCCGCACCCCCTACTGCGACGCTCCGATCCGCCACCACGACCACGCCCACCCCCACCACGAAGGCGGACCCACCGGCGCGGTCAACGGCCTCGGCGAGTGCGCACGATGCAATTACGACAAAGAATCACCCGGGTGGCACGTCAGCACCCACCAGCGCGACGGCACCCACACCGCCGCATTCACCACCCCCACCGGCGCCACCTATCACTCCACCGCGCCACCACCACCCGGCAGACGCGCGAAACCGGTGACGATGAAACGCGTTGCCTGACAGGACGGTCAGACGGCGGCTTCGATTCGTGGCGTCACGCTGACCGGGATGTCGCCCTGGCGAGGCAGGCCGGTGATCGTGTCGTACTCCACGTCCGTGGGCACCAGGCGGCCGACATTGCTTCCGCGGTCGCGGACCTCGTCATCCTCGGCGGGCAATCCGCCGAAGGCGTGGTGCATCGCGACGACGTCGGGGCGCAGCGAGTCGTCGGCCTCGACGACGCTCGGGATGCTGTCGTGCGGCGACGTCACGGTGACCAGCGCCCCGGTCTGCAGTCCGAGCGCCGCCATCGCGTCCGGATGCATGTAGGTCGGGTTGTAGGGCTTGCCGCGGTGCAGGGCGGCGAGATTCGTGCCCGACGAATTCATGAAGTTGCCGTGCCGCCGCGGGATGAGCCGGAACGGGAAGGCCGGGTCCTGCTGCGCCGCAACGTACTCGTCGGTCCGGATCGCGACGAGTTCGGCGAGCAGCTGGCCGTTGCCGACGTCGAGCTTCGCGGTGCAGTCGGCGTCGCGGGGCTCCACCACCGCATCGACGTCGAAGATCTTCCCGTGCGGATGGCTGCGCACCTCGTCGAACGGGATGCGCGATGTCGCGCACATCTGCTCGAACAGCTCCTCGGTGGTGAGGCGGGTGTCGCCGTTCATGTTCAGCACGATCGGCGGCGACTCCATGAACCTGCCGCCGCCGCCCCCGAAGAAGTTCACGAACCACATCTCCAGCCCCATCCGCTGGGCCAGTCCGAGGAAGAACTGCCACTCCTCGATCAGATCCGAGCCGGCGGGCGGTTCGATCAGCCTCGGGACGTACTGCCCGTAGGCCGCCGGGATGCCGGTCCCGCTGGCGTAGTACTTGATGAGCTCGCTGCCCATCGTCATGGCCGGCGTCTCCATCTGCATGCGCGGCGCGATGACGTAGTCGGCCAGCCGCGACGTCAACGACATCTCCGTGTCCAGCGTGACGAGCAGGTCAAGGTTCTCCAGCGCCCGCAACGTCTTTCGCTGATCCGGCCACGCCGCCATCGGATTGCCGCCGATGCAGATCAGCGCCTTGACCTGACCTTCGCCGTCGAGCAGGATCTCGTCGGCAAGCGCGGCCGTCGGCATCCCCGCCACGGTGTCGGTCAGCCCGCGAACCCGCAGCCGCTCGCCGTATCCCCAGCCCTCGTAGGGCGGGTGCGGCTGCGCCTTCGCGGTGAAGGCGGGCAGCAGGGTGTTCGGCCGGGTCACCCGCTCGCCGGCCCGCTGCCAGCGCCCGCAGATCGTCGTCAGACACAGGCACAGGTACTCGAGCACACTGCCGTGCATCGCGAAGTTCGCGCCGGTGCCCGCGTTGACCATGCCGCCGCGCGTGCCGTACGTCGCGAACATCCGCGCGGCGTCGAGGAGTTGCTGCTCCGGGATGTCCGCGCGGTCGGCGACGTAGGCCGGGGTGAACCCGGACACCGCCTCGGCCAGCGCCTCGAACCCGTCGACGTTCTCGGCGAGAAAGTCCCAGTCGCAGAGCTTCTCACCGATGACGATGTTGATGATGCCCGCGACGATCACCGCGTCGGTGCCCGGGCGGGGCTGGATGTGGATCGCCGCCCGTGCGGCCGTCTGCGAGCGGCGCGGGTCGATGACGATGAGCTTCATGCCACGGCCGACGGCGGCCTTGAGGTTCTGCGCCGGGTTCTGGCCCGGGATGCCGATCGCCTTGGACACCAACGGGTTCGTGCCGATCAGCAGCCAGGTGTCGGCCTCGCCGAAGTCGACGTCGCCGCCGAGCCAGTGGCCGTGGGCGGCCAGCGCGATCTGTTTGCCGGGTTGGTCGATGGTGTTGGCGGTGAAGAACATCGGTGATTCGATCGCCCGGATGAACGCGTTGCCCATGAGCGCCGAGGCGGGGTAGGGCAGCCCGTTCGTCCCCAGGTACAGCGCCACCGAGCGCGGTCCGTGCGCCTCGATCAGCGCCTGCAACGTGGCGGCGATCTCGTCCATCGCGACACCGGACTCGACCGGCTCGTATGCACCGTCGGGCGTGCGCCTCTGGCTGTGCAGCAGTCGGGCGGGATTGTTGTGGATCTCGGGCAGCGCCCGGCCCTTGGCGCAGCTGTAACCCTTGAACATCGGGTTGTCCGGATCGCCGGTGACCTTGGTGAGCCGGCCGTCGGTGACCGTCGCGAGCACCCCGCAGTGCGCGGAGCAGATCCGGCAGATACCCGGCCGCGTCGTCGTTGATGGCATCGATGCATGCTAGGCGGTCGCTCAGCGTCGCGGACCGGAATGCGGTGCAGGAAGTGTGACGGCTTGTCAGCCCCGTGGACTCAGCGAAAGCACCGTGACATCCGGCGGCGCGCCGACCCGGACCGGTGGCCCCCAGAACCCGGCGCCCCGCGTGACGTACAGCTGGGTGTCGTCGACGGTGGACAGCCCGGCCAGCGACGGCTGCACGAGCTGCACCACGTAGTGGAACGGCCACATCTGCCCGCCGTGCGTGTGCCCCGACAGCTGCAGGTCCACCCCGCGTGCCGCGGCCTCGCTCACCATGATCGGCTGGTGGGCGAGCAGCACCGTCGGCCGGGACGGACCGACGCCGGCGAGTGCCCGGTCGAAGTTCGGCGGGTCGGAACGCGATTCACCGGCGAGGTCGTTGATCCCGGCCAGGTCGAAGGCCGCCGCGCCCCTGCGGATCGGGGTGTTCTCGTTGCGCAGCACGTTCACGCCGAGCCGGTCCAGCTCGGTCAGCCACTGCGCCGGCTCGTCGACGAAGTACTCGTGGTTGCCGGTCACGAAGAATGTGCCCTCGCGCGATGCCAGATCGCGCAGCGGTTCGGCGGCCGCGCCGAGTTCGGCGACGCTGCCGTCCACCAGGTCGCCCACGATCGCCACCAGATCCGGCTCGGCCCCGTTGATCGTCTCGACGATGCGTTCGGTGTGGCGGCGGCCGGCCAGCGGGCCGAGGTGGATGTCGGACACCACCGCGATCCGGAAGCCGGTGAATGCGGGGTCGAGGCTGCGTAGGCGCACCGGCACGGCCAGGACGTCCGGCGGGCCGAGTGCCCGGGTGGCGCCGTAGCCGACCAGGCTCACCGACGCCGCTCCTGCCGCGGCGGCGCCGGCCCTCGCG
>NZ_JAUMSQ010000417.1:0-5203 GCF_030519285.1 Mycolicibacterium arseniciresistens | reverse complement strand
GCCGCCGAGGTGGCCGGTGCGCTGCGGCAGTCCGCCGAGAGCGCCGCGGGCCTGGCGGCCCAGCTGTCCGGCTACCGCGCCGGCCTGCTCGGTTCGATCGCCGCGGCCTGCACGGCCGCCTACCTGGTGGCACTCGCGCCGGAGGAGTCGTCGTGACCTCACCCGAACCGGCCATGCCGACACGGCCGTCCGGCCCCGACACCGGCGCCCTCTACGACGCCGTCGCCACCGAGCACGCCGTCATCTACGGCTACGGCCTGGTGTCCGCGCACTCGACGCCGGAGCTCAACTCGCTGGTGTCCGCGTCGATGGCCGAACACCGCGGACGCCGCGAAGCCGCGATCGCGATGCTCGACGGCAGGTCGGCGGAGGCACCGCTGCCCGAGCCCGGCTACCGGCTGCCGTCGCCGGTCAACAGCCCGACCGACGCCGCCGAGCTGGCCGCGCAGATGGAGCGCGACTCCGCGACGGCGTGGCGGGCGGTGCTCGAGCAGGCCACCACCGCCGAGGACCGGACGTTCGCGGTGACGGCGTTGACGCAGTGTGCGGTCAGGATCGCCCGCTGGAACCGGGTGCTCGACGTCTCACCGGTGACCGTCGCGTTCCCCGGCGGCAACGAGTAGTAGGCGTCAGCCGGCGATCGCCCCTGATATCTCGGTGGCCGCCGCGTCGACGGCGATCTCGCGCGTCTCACCGGTGAACCGGTTGCGCAGCTCGACGGTGCCGTCTGCCCAGCCGCGGCCCACCACCACGATCCACGGCACACCGAGCAGCTCGGCGTCCTTGAACTTCACCCCGGGCGAGGCCTTGCGGTCGTCGAGCAGCAGGTCGACGCCCAGCCGGTCGAGGTCGGCGGCCAGCTCCATCGCGCCTGCGCGGGCGGCCTCGTCCTTGTTCGCGATCACCAGGTGGGCGTCGAACGGCGACACCGACGACGGCCAGCGCAGACCGATCTCGTCGTGCTGCTGCTCGGCGATCACGGCGACCAGCCGGGACACGCCGATGCCGTAGGAGCCCATCGTCAGCCGCACCGGCTTGCCGTCCTCGCCGAGCACGTCGACGGTGAACGCCTCGGTGTACTTGCGGCCGAGCTGGAAGATGTGGCCGATCTCGATGCCGCGCGCGCTGACCAGCGGGCCCGCGCCGTCGGGCGACGGATCGCCGTCGCGGACGTCGGCGGCCTCGATGGTGCCGTCGGCGGTGAAGTCGCGTCCCGCCACCATGCCGACCACGTGCTTGTTCGGTGCGTCGGCGCCGGTGATCCAGGTCGTGCCGTCGACGATGCGCGGATCAACCAGGAATCGGACACCGTTGTCCGCCAGCGACTTCGGGCCGACGTAGCCCTTCACCAGGAACGGGTACCTGGCGAAGTCGGTGTCGTCGAGCAGCGCGTACTCGGCGGGTTCCAGCGCGGCGCCGAGGCGCTTCTCGTCGATGTCGCGGTCACCGGGCACGCCGACCGCGAGCAGTTCCCACTCCCCGCCGGGTTCGCGGACCTTGAGCAGCACGTTCTTCAGCGTGTCCGCGGCGGTGACGGTGCGGCCCGCGAAGCCGGGCAGGTCGGCGCTGTCGGCCCAGTCGACGAGCGTGGCGATGGTCGGGGCGTCGGGGGTGTCGTACACCGTCGCCTCGGGCAGTCCGTCGATCGGCAGCGATTCCGGCACCCGGGTGATCACCGCCTCCACATTGGCGGCGTATCCGGACTCCAGGCAGCGGACGAAGGTGTCCTCGCCGATCTCACTCTCGGCGAGGAACTCCTCGGAGGCGCTGCCGCCCATCGCACCCGAGACCGCCGACACGATGACGTACTCGACACCGAGTCGGGCGAAGATCCGCTGATAGGCCTCGCGGTGCGCGTGATACGCCTTCTTCAGGCCGTCGTCGTCGACGTCGAAGCTGTAGGAGTCCTTCATCACGAACTCGCGCCCGCGCAGGATGCCCGCCCGCGGCCTGGCCTCGTCGCGGTACTTGTTCTGGATCTGGTAGAGCCGCAGCGGGAAGTCCTTGTAGGAGCTGTACTCCCCCTTCACGGTCAGCGCGAAGAGCTCCTCGTGGGTGGGCCCGAGCATGTAGTCGTTGCGGCGGCGGTCCTTGAGCCGGAACACGCTGTCGCCGTACTCGGTCCACCGGTTCGTCGTCTCGTACGGTGCGCGGGGCACCAGCGCGGGGAGCAGGATCTCCTGCCCGCCGATGTGCGCCATCTCGTCGCGGATGATGCCCTCGATCTTGCGCAGCACCCGCAGGCCGAGCGGCAGCCAGCTGTACAGCCCGGGGCCCACCGGCCGGACGTAGCCGGCGCGGATGAGCAGCTTGTGGCTGGGCACCTCGGCGTCGGCCGGGTCGTCGCGGAGGGTGCGCAGGAACAGCTCGGACATACGGGTGATCACGAGCGCCCACCTTAGCTTGAGGTCTCAGAGCTCTCCGGCGTCGAACGCCTCCCGGGTGTGCTGGGCCACCGCGATCTGACGTGCCGTGAAACCGATGAACAGGGCAGCCGCCCCGACCAGGATCGCGATGGCCGCCACCCACAGCAGGGCATAGGTGTAGCCCTGTCCGAGCGCGTCGAGCTGCGCGTCGGTCATGTCCGTCACCGGGCCGGTGGTGCCGCCCAGGTAGAGCGTGCGTGAGGTCTGCACCGCCTGGATCGCCACCAGCATCAGCGGCCCGCCGAGGTTGAACACCATCAGCGTGATCGACGAGACCGGGCCGATCTCGCGCGGGCCCACCTCGGCGATGGCGCACAGCGGCAGCACCACCGAGATCACCCCGATGCCGAAGCCGGCGAACAGGATCGGCGCGAACAGGTCAGGGAAGTAGGCGACGGTGCGCGTCAGGGTGGAGCCGAACAGCATGGCGCCCAGCACGAAGACACCGGCGCCGATCACCACCCAGCGCGGCGCGATCCTCGGCGCCAGCCGGGTGGCGACCACGTTGCCGACGCCGAAGCCGACGGCGAAGGGCAGGAACCCGATGCCCGCCTGCAGCGCCGAGTAACCCATCACGTCCTGGATGTAGAGGCCCATCATCACCGAGATGGTCAGCATCACGCCGCCGGCGAGGAAGTACGCGGCGAGCGTCGCCACCCGGTTGCGGTCGTCGAACACCGAGAACGGGACGATCGGGTGCGCGGCCCGGCGCTCGACGAGCAGGAACGAGACGAAGAAGACGGCCGCGGCGGCGGCTGCGGTGAAGACGAACGGGTCGATCCAGCCGCGCGGCGGGCCCTGGGTGAAGACCAGCACCGCGGCCGTGCAGCCGAGCGTGGCCAGCAGCGCCCCCACCACGTCGAGCTTGAGCCGCTCGTGGTGGGTCTCGGTGATCCGGTAGACCGCGACCGCGATCACGGCGATGCCGATCGGCACGTTGATCAGGAACGCCAGCCGCCACGACACGACGGTGAAGGCGCCGCCCAGGATCAGGCCGAGCACCGATCCGGCGGCCTGCATCGCCGCCGAGACCGCCAGCGCCCGGTTGCGGGGAGCGCCGATCGCGTAGGTGGTCGCGATCAGCGCCAGCCCGGTCGGCGCCGCCACCGCCGCCCCGGTGCCCTGCACGGCGCGGGCAATCACCAGCGTGGTGCCGTCCGTGGCCAGGCCGCAGACCAGCGACGCAAGGGTGAACACGCCGACGCCGGACAGGAACGCCCGCTTGTGCCCGATCGCGTCGCCGATCCGGCCGCCGAGCAGCAGCAGCCCGCCGAAGGCGAGCACGTAGGCGGTGACGACCCAGCTCTTGGCGGCGTCGGACATGTCGAGGTCGGACTGGATGCGCGGCAGCGCGACGATCACGATCGTGCCGTCGAGCGTCGACATCAGCTGCATGCCGGTGATCGCGACGATCGCGACGCCGAGCACCGACGAGGTCAGCGGCTGCGACCCGGAGGACCCCTGCGCCGACATGGCTCACGACCCTACCGTGGTGATTTCGGCGCGCCTGCCGACGCGGTGCGGCGGTGACCGCGCCGAAAATCACTCAGTAATCGGCGGTGGCGGCGTTCTCGCGCTGAGCGGTGACGTCGTCCAGCCGGGCCCGCAACGCCCCGGTGATCAGCGTCCAGGCGTCGGAACCGAGCACCAGGCGGCGGGGCGGATCGCCGGAGTCGGCGGCGCGGATGATCGCCGCGACCGTGCGCTCGGGATCGTCGGTCATCTCCTCGACGGTGGTGGCAGGCGTGTCGGCGGGGCCGCCGCGGTAGGGCTCGCTGAGCGGAACACGCGCCGCCGCCTCGAAGAAGCCGGTGCGCACCACACCCGGTGCGATCAGCGTGGTGCGGATGCCGAAGGGCTCCACCTCGGCTGCGAGGGTGTCGAAGAAGCCCTCGATGCCCCACTTGGTGACGTGGTACAGCGAGAAGGCGGGGAACGTCATGTGCCCGCCCATGCTGGACATCTGCATCAGCAGGCCGCCGCCCTGGGCGCGCAGGTGCGGCAGCACCGCGCGGGCGAGCTGGATGGACGCGGTGAGGTTGGTGGCGATCATCTGGTCGATCTGCTCGTCGGTGAGGTCCTCCGCGACGCCGAACACCCCGTATCCCGCGTTGGACACGATGACGTCGATGCGGCCGTGTGCGGCGAACGCCTCGGCGACGACCGCGCGCACAGCGCCGGTGTCGGTGACGTCGAGCGCGCGCCGCCACAGCCGGTCACCGTGCTGGGCCGCCAGATCGTCGAGCTGTTCCGGTCGCCGCAGCGTCGCGGCGACGGTGTCACCGCGTTCGAGCAGCTGCTCGACGAGTTCGCGGCCCATGCCGCGGGACGCACCCGTGATGAACCAGGTCCTGGTCATGTCGAACTTCCCTTCTTTCGCGCTTCTGCCCGAGTCAACCGCCCCGAGCCGGCCGGTGCATCCATCCGGGAGATGAGCATTCCGAAGGCAACCCATACGTGATACGCATGCCTAGGGTGGGGTCGTGACCGAGATGACGCTCGAGGGGCTGCGGGTGTGCCGCGAGATCGCACTGCTGGGGTCCTTCACCGCCGCCGCCCGATCCCTGGGGTACTCGCAGCCCGCGGTCTCGCGGCAGGTCGCGGCGATGGAGGACGCCGCAGGCTACCGCCTGTTCGCCCGTGAGGTGCGCGGGGTGAGCCTCACCCCGGCAGGCGCGGTGGTGGTGGAGCACGCGGCCCGCGTCCTCGGCGCCACGGCGGCGCTCCGGCACGAATTGGAGGGCCTCGGCGACCGGCTCGCTGGACGGGTCGCCGTC
>NZ_JAUMSQ010000416.1:0-5221 GCF_030519285.1 Mycolicibacterium arseniciresistens | reverse complement strand
GTTTCCAGTAGGGCGGGCACGGCGTCGATGTCGTCGCCACGGGACAGCGTGAGGGCGCACCAGCCGTCGCGCGTCTCCAGGAGCCGGGTCGCGCCGCCCGCGGAGACCCGGCCGCCTGCGCTCAGACCCAGCAGCGCCGCGCGGCCGGTGAGCAGTTCGTCGGCGTCCACAGCGACACCGAGCAGTGCCGAGACGGCGGCCGCCGTGTCGCGGGCGCGGTTGAGCACCGCGGCCGGGATCGCGAGCGCAGTCACTCCCCCATTGTCCCGCGGCCTAGAACTGCAGGGCGGTGAAGCGCCAGTCCAGCACCTGGCGGTCCGCCCCGCCGTCGGGTTCCACCGCGTACACGAGCGACCGCAGCCGGTAGACCCCGCCGCGGCCGTCAGGTGCCGGGATCGCGCCCTCGACGTGCAGTTCGCTGTAGAGCGTGTCGCCCTCCTGCACCGGCCCGGTGTGGTCGCAGGACTCCCAGCCCAGGACCGTCACCAGGTCGGGCAGTGCCCTCGTCGCCTGCGCCAGTGCCAGGCCGATGGTGTGCCCGCCGTACACCAGGCGTCGCCCACTCACCCGCGAATCATGATGTATCGCAGCAATGTTCAGTGACAGCCGGGCGAGCTCGGGGGCGCAGCTGACCACGTCCGCGGTGCCGTGCAGCACCTGTCCGGCGAGCCCGGCGTCGAAGCGGGCACCGGGCACCCGGGCGCGGAAGGCGTCGGCGTCCCAGGCCGCGGTCGGATCCGGCGCGGGAGCCGCCTCGGCGCCGACGGCCGACAGGTCGTCGGCGTGGCCGGTGTCGCCCGCGCCGTCGGACAGCGGCAGCATCGCGCACCGGTGGAAGTCGAGCACCAGGCGGCCGAGCTGATCGACGGTCGTCATCCGCAACGCCGCGAGGCCGGTCGGCGCGCGGCCCTCCCGTGCGGAGTTCTGCCGCAGGCCCACCACCTCGGTGCGGGTGAACAGGGTGTCGCCGATGACGGGATACCGGTGGAACACCAGGCCGCGGTAGAACAGGTTCGCCTTCACCCGGTGGGTGGCCAGCGTGGACTGTCCGATCGCCACGTCGCAGACCAGGGCCGGGTGGGCGATCGGCGCGCTCGCCCCGGTGACGGCGGTGGCCAGTTCGGCGTCGAGCGTCAGCCGCAGCCGGTCGCCGATGATCGAGTGGTGCACGGCGGCGGTGCCGGGGGTCAGCGTCATCGACGGCGCCGAGTCGAACACCTCGCCGACGTGCAGGTCGTCGAAGTAGGGGCCGCCCTGGATTTGGCCGGACAAAGTCACAAGGCGTCATGCTGGCAGTGCGCTGATGGGTGTGTCAATATGGCCGTACATATGACCGAAGAAGAGAAGCTCCTCGTCGAGACCGTGCGCGCGTTCGTCGACCGGGAGGTCAAGCCGGCGGTCCGCGACACCGAGCACGCCAACGACTACCCGGGCGCGTGGATCGACCAGATGAAGCGGATCGGCATCTACGGCCTCGCCATCGCCGAGGAGTACGGCGGCTCCCCGGTGTCCATGCCGTGCTACGTCGAGGTCACCCAGGAGCTGTCCCGCGGGTGGATGAGCCTCGCGGGGGCGATGGGTGGGCACACCGTGGTGGCCAAGCTGCTGGCGCTGTTCGGCACCGAGGAGCAGAAGCGCACCTACCTGCCGCCGATGGCCACCGGTGAGACGCGCGCGACGATGGCCCTGACCGAACCCGGCGGCGGTTCCGACCTGCAGAACATCTCCACCACCGCCGTGCGCGACGGCGACGACCTGGTGATCAACGGCACCAAGACCTGGATCAGCAACGCCCGCCGGTCCGGCCTGATCGCCCTGCTGTGCAAGACCGATCCGAATGCCGAGCCGCGTCATCGCGGCATCTCGGTGCTGCTCGTCGAACGCGACACCTCCGGCCTCACGGTGTCGCGCGATCTGCCCAAGCTCGGCTACAAGGGCGTCGAATCGTGCGAGCTGTCCTTCGCCGACTGCCGGGTGCCCGCGTCGGCCGTGCTGGGTTGCACGCCCGGGCAGGGCTTCGCGCAGATGATGAAGGGCCTGGAGACCGGCCGCATCCAGGTCGCGGCCCGGGCGCTTGGCGTGGCGACCGCGGCGCTCGAGGACTCGCTGCGCTACGCCCAGGAGCGCGAGAGCTTCGGCAAGCCGATCTGGAAGCACCAGTCCATCGGCAACTACCTGGCCGACATGGCGACCAAGCTGACCGCCGCCCGCCAGCTCACCCGGTACGCGGCCGAACGCTACGACAGCGGCGAACGCTGCGACATGGAGGCCGGGATGGCCAAGCTGTTCGCCTCCGAGGTGGCGATGGAGATCGCACTCGACGCGGTCCGGATCCACGGCGGCTACGGCTATTCCACCGAGTTCGACGTCGAACGGTACTTCCGTGACGCGCCACTGATGATCGTCGGCGAGGGCACCAACGAGATCCAGCGCAACGTCATCGCCGGCCAGCTCGTCGCGCGGGGCGGGATCTGACGACTTGACCGCGCCGGCGTACCAGCTGCTGCGCGACCGGTTGCGCGACGAGATCGCCGCCGGCCGCTACCGCAACGGTGTCCGGCTGCCCACGGAGTCCGAACTGGTTGCGCGCGAGGGCCTGTCGCGTCAGACGGTGCGGCGGGCGTTCCAGGACCTGGTCGCCGAGGGGATCGTGTACCGGGTGCCCGGCCGCGGCACCTACGCCAGCGACTCCGCGCGGCGCTACCTGCGGCAGCTGGGTTCCATCGAGGACCTGATGAACCTGTCGCAGGACACCACGATGGAGGTGCTCAGCGGATTGTCACGCCGGGTGGACGTGGCGGCCGCGAGCCGGCTGCGGCTCGACCACGACGTGGTGCACACCGTCGCGTTCCGCCGCCTGCATGACGGGGTGCCGTTCGTCGCCACCACCGTGCACCTGCCCGAATCGGTGGCTGCATCCGTCACCGGCGCCGACGCGCTGGCGACCGGATCGGCGGGCACCCACACCGTCATCGGGCTGCTCGAGCCGCACCTGCGGGAACCCATCGTGGAAGCGGCGCAGTCGATCACCGTCGCCGCGGCCGACGCGGCGGTGGCCGACGCGGTGAACTGCACCGTCGGGCATCCGATGCTGCGCGTCGACCGGCTGTACTCGGACAGTTCGGGCCGTCCGGTGGAGTTGGCGATCAGCCACTTCCTGCCCGAGCAGTACACCTACCGCGTGACGCTGCGCCGCTCCGGGTAGTGATCTCAGACGGACCGGCTCGCGGCGATGCTGCCGAGCAGCGCCAGCCCGTCGGCGCTCGGGCTGCCCGGCTCCGCGTCGTAGACCACGAGCTCCTGGCCCGGGGCGGACCTCACGTCGAACGTCTGCATGCTCAAGGTCAGCAGCCCGACCTCCGGGTGACGGAAACGCTTCACCGCCAGACACTTCCGACGAGCGTCCTGCCTGCTCCACAGTGTCCGGAACGCCTCGCTGGCGTCGAGCAGTTCGGTCAGCACCGCCCGGGCGTGCGGGTCGTCCGGGGCGGCGCCGTAGCCCATCCGGAACCCGGCCACCGAGTCGGCCGCGACGGCACGCCAGTCGGCGTAGAAGTGGCGGGCCCGCGCATCGGTGAACACCAGCCACATCAGATTGCCCACCGCACCGAACTCGCCGAACAGGGCCTCGGCGAGCGCGTTCACCGCCAGTACGTCGTAGGCCCGGTTGTACACCAGCGCAGGGTTGTTCGGCCAGGCGTCCATCAGTCGAAGCAGCCCGGGGTCGACGCGGTCGGCCACCTGCGTGTGCTGCTCTCGCGGGGCGAGGCCGGCCAGCCGGAACAGATGCCTGCGGCCGTCGCCGTCGAGTCGGAGCGCCGCCCCGAGCGCCTCGAGCACCTGCACCGACGGCGAGCGCTCCCTGCCCTGTTCGAGGCGGCTGTAGTAGTCGACGCTGACACCCGCCAGCATCGCCACCTCTTCGCGGCGCAGCCCCGGCACCCGCCGGACACCGCTGCTGGTCAGGCCCGCGTCGGACGGGCTGATCGCGGCCCGCCGGCCCTTGAGGTATTCACCGAACTCGGCCACCGTTCCACCCTAGATCCGCCGCCGGCATCAGGCAGGGTGCACTGCACCCTGGCTGCGCGGGGCGTCACCGCCGATGCTGGTCCCATGACCGATTCGAAGATCATTCTCGTCACCGGCGCCAGCAGCGGCATCGGTGAAGCCGTCGCCGCACGCCTGGCCGCGGAGGGCCACCACGTCGTCGCGGGCGCCCGTCGCGAGGACCGCCTCGCCGACCTCGCGCGCCGCATCGAGCAGGACGGCGGCAGCATCGACGTCCGCCGCCTCGACGTGACCGACCGTGCGGACGTGGCGGCGTTCGTCGACGCCGCGGTGGCCGAACACGGCCGGGTGGACGTCGTCGTCAACAACGCCGGCGTGATGCCCCTGTCCCGACTGGACGCACTGCTCGTCGACGAGTGGGACCGGATGATCGACGTCAACATCCGCGGACTGCTGCACGGCATCGCCGCCGCACTCCCGCATTTCCAGCGCCAAGGCGGCGGCCACTTCATCACGGTGGCGTCCGTCGGCGCGCACGAGGTGGTGCCGACCGGCGCGGTGTACTGCGCCTCGAAGTTCGCTGCCTGGGCCATCACCGAGGGTCTGCGGCTGGAGGTCGACCCGTCGATCCGGGTGACGACGGTGTCGCCGGGCGTGGTCGAATCCGAGCTCGCGGAGTCGATCACCGACCCGACGGCGGCGGGCGCGATGCAGGAATACCGGGCCGACTCAATCCCGCCCGACGCCATCGCCCGCGCGATCTCCTATGCCATCGGCGAACCCGCCGACGTCGATGTCAACGAGCTGATCATCCGGCCCGCGCGGCAGCGCTGAGCCGCGGTGCGGTGACGCTGCGCCGGCGCCATCCGGCATAGGCTTGCCGGGGGGCGCACGGTGCGCGCCGAGACGGGTGCGGAGGAACAGCGTGACGTCCAACATTTCGGTGCTCGCCGATGCCACCGACGTCGGCGAGACGGTCGGCTATGCCGTGATCCCCCTCATCGGCCTGGTGCTGCTGATCGTCGGGCTCGTCAAGAGAAGCAGATCTGGTTCCCCGCAACCGAATACACCCTACGGCTGGACGCCGGGCCAGGCACCCTACGCGAGCCCGCCGCCACCTCCGGGCGGCTATCCCGGGTACGGACCGCCCGCCGGCTATCCGCCGCCCCACCCGCAGCAGCCCTACCCGGCGCCGGGCGGGCAGCCGCCGTAC
>NZ_JAUMSQ010000415.1:0-5242 GCF_030519285.1 Mycolicibacterium arseniciresistens | reverse complement strand
GGCGGGCGTGCTGGGCCATTCGGCCTGGCGCGCCCGCCGCTTCCCTATGATTCGACCGTGACCATCGGCGCCGGTCTGGCGCGGGCCCGCTCGCTCACCTTCGCGGGAGACGAGGCGGCGGCCCGCGATCTGTTGCTGTCGTTGATGCCCGACATCGAGCGCGCCGACCGCGACGACCTGATGCTCGAGGTGTTCGCCCAGCTGGGGGAGATCTACCTGGTCCGCGGCGCCGACGACGGCGTGACCGAATGCGTGCGCCGGATCCGGGACTGTCTGGCCGTCTATTCGGCGATCCTCGCCGGCACCGGGCCGGACGTCCCGGTGGCGCTGGCCGACGCCGACATCCGCCGGATGACGCTGCGCTACACCCGGCGCGCCCGGTACCTCGACATCGGATTGGCGGCGGCGGCAGGCGAGCACGAGCGCGCCGCGGCGCAGCTCGAGGAGTTCGTCGCCGGATCCGGCGAGGAGAGCTCCGCGGCCGGCGATTCGGAGCTCGCCGGCGAGTTCGCATACTTCCGGGCCCGTGCACTGATGCTGTGCGCCGCGGCGCTGTGCGACGACGACCTGCACGCGCGGTCCATCCCGCTGTGGGAACGGGTCCTCGAGGCCATCGCCCGGCCCGGCGATGGCGAGGCGGCCGATCACCTGCTGGTCACCGGTGGCACCGGCTACGGACGGTTCTGTGTCGAGACCGGTCGGCTGCCGGAGGCCGAGCCGTGGCTGCAGCGGGCCGGAGCCAGAGCGCAGTCCCGGGGGTGGCGGTTGGCCTCGGCGAGAACGGTTCTCGAGCGTGCCGCCGCCGCATGGGCGGCCGGTGATCACGAGGCCACCGAACAACTGATCAGCGAGGCCCAGCCGGTGCTCGCCGAGCACGCCCATGCCGATGATGTCGCGCGGTGCCTGCTGTACTACGGATTCGCCCGCATGGCGCTCGGAGAGCTGGCGGTCGCCGACGACTGCTGGACGCGGGCAGAGCAGCACTGGCGGGAATCGGGCAGGCCGCTGCGCATCCATCGGATCATCCTGCAGCGCAGCTGGATACCGATCTTCTGGGGCCGCTACGCCGAGGCCGTTGAGCTGGTGGCGCAGGCCCGCGAGTGGCTCGACGCGTCGAACCGGAGCAGCTGGCTGCAGTACGCCCGCCTGGACGACCACCTGGGCACGGTCTGGCGGGCGGACGCGCTCGCCGACCTCGGCTTCGACGCCGCGGGCGACCCGGACGAGACTTTGGAGGAGGTCGAGAAGCGCCACGTCGCCTCACTCGGCGTCATCGACGCCGACGCACCGGCCGACCGGCAGCGCAGCGCCGTGATGAAGCTGGAGCAGGCCGCCGAGCTGAAACTGCCTGCCGCGCTGGCTGTCGACTCGGTGCGGTACGCACTCACCGACCCCGACGCCCGCAACCGATGGGCCTCCACCGTGTCGGCGCCGATGCTGGCCGGTGCCTTCGCCGTGGTGTGGGAGTGGGAGAACACCGCCTTGCTCAGCGAGCTGATCGAATACCACAGCGCGCGAGGTGCGTTCACCGTCGCCGTGGATGCGGCCGGTGGATCCGGGATGCCCGACGCGGCGACCGTGGCGGTGCCGCTCGACGACGTCGACACACCCGCTCTGGTGGCGGGAGGCGATCAGCCGCCGGCGCAGGACGGTGATCCGCTGCTACGCCTGGGTCCGCTGCCGCCGCTCGTCATGGAGCCGGGCGCGGCACCGGTGCTCGAACACTACCGCTCGCTCGCCCAGCAGCGGTACGGCCGCGCGGTCACCGCCGACGAGCCGGTCTGGCGCACATGGCCGTGACCGGGCCACCCCGGCTGGTACTGAGGTACGCCGACCTCGGCATCGCGACATATGCCAGCCTGCGCATCGTCGGGCAACCCGAGAGGACGGTCACCTGGGTCGTCGAGGTGCCCATCCTGCTCGCGGCCCTGCAGGAGCTGGCGGACGCGCTGCCGGACGCCCGGCCCGGCGAGACCGCAGGTGACGCGCTCGAACGCGCGGTGCGGCGGAGCCCGTTCGCATCGCCGCACGGCGAGCTGACCCTCGCCTACATCCTGGGTGTGCTGCTGATCGCCGCGCCGGCCTGGCAGCTGCTCAGGGAGTGCGTATCAGAACCGCGGGCAACACTGTTCGTGTCGCCGAGCGCACGGCTCGCGCGGGTGCCGTGGGGTCTGCTGGCGATGCCGACGACGGGCCCGACCGCGCGCGAGCTGGTGCACGCACGGTCGGAGGCGATGACGCGGACCGGGCCGACGGCCGCGCGCATCCCCTGGCAGCTCACCGACATCGCCGAACACACCGAGGGCCACCGGCTGATGGAGCTCGTCGACGTGCTGATGACGGTGCCACCCAACATCGTGGCGGCGCCCCGGTTCCCGGCTCGCTGGGAGGACCGCCGCGACGGCCCGGCGCTGCTGGTCCTCGACCCCCGGGTGCCCGGCCAGCGCCCGGACTCCGCGCTGGGATCGGTGCTGGGCCGGCCGTCCGGCGAGATGCCCGTCGTCGCCCACTTCGCCGATGTGATGAGGCGGCGCCCGGTGCTTCCCGAGGTGGCAGGCGCCGTGGAGTTGTTCCGCCGGACCGACGCCGACCGGCGCTGGCTGGCCGAACTACTGCGGCGCGAACCCGGGCGGCTGGTGTTCGTCGGCCACGCGACCGCCGCCGACGACGACAGCGGCCGCGCCGACCGAGCCGCCCTGCACCTGGCCGAGACCCATCCGCTCACCGCTGCCGACATGATCGCCTCGGCACTGCCGCTGCCGCCGCGAGTGGCGTTGCTGGCGTGCGCATCCGGTGCCGACTACCGGTTCGACGAGGCGACCGGACTGGTGGCCGCGATGGTACTCGGCGGCGCGCAGACCGTGACGGCGACGCTGTGGTCGCTGCCGACCACGCGCGGCTACCGCCAGTTCGCGGCCGACCAGACCACTGCCGCAACGGATCCGATGTCCGAGGTGATCATCGCGGTGGACCGTGCGCATCAGGAGGACGCGGCCGGATGCGCGGTGAACCGCTGGCAGCGCCAACAGATGCGGCGCTGGCGGGACGGCGACGCCGGCGCACACCCGCTGTACTGGGCCGCACTGGTCACCTTCGCGGTCGACGGAACCCGTTGACGGTCAGGCCGGTGGCACGCACACCGCCACCGACGACTCGTCGCGGTAGTAGGTGACGATGACACTGCCCGGGCTGACCCGGTCCAGCGAGCTGGCGGGCACCAACGTCGTCTCCTGCACCGGGAACTGCCCGCCGTCGCGCCTTCTGACCATCAGATCGAGCTCCACCTCGCGGAAGTCCTCGCGGGCCGCCCCGGTGGCGCGCATGGCCGTCACCACGCCGCGGGACCTGATGCCACGCCGGATGGTGTCGAACTGATCGGTGGTCAGCAGCCCCTTGTCGATCAGCATCTGGTCGAACGCCGCACAGACCGTGTCGATCTCGTCGACGGTGACGAGGCGCTCCTCGGACTCCGAGGGTGGCTCGGTGCAACGGCATCCGGCGGGGCGGCGCGATCCGGATGGCAGCAACATGGCAGCGATGGCGACACAGACGGCGCCGACGCTCGGAATCAACAACGTCGTGGACATGCCTGGAAGATTGGGCCATCGCACGCGCTACCGAACCCAACTTCTGCGCTGTCCCTCACCGCCGACAACTCCTATCCTGTGCCAATGACCACGAGCCCGGAGACCGCGCCGCAGGTGGCGCTGATGCACCCGCGCCGGTCCGTCGTCGACCGCGCATGGCGCGCGATCGGCCCCGGCGTCGAGGTGCTCAGCGGCGACGACGGCGGGCCGTTGCGGCGCACCGTGAAACGCATCCTCGACCCGCTGGTGCTGCGGCTGCGGGCCAATCCCGAATACTCCGCCCCGGTGGTGAGCGACGACGTCGCGGCCGCGATGCACGACGCGATCGTCGGGCACGCCGACCGGCTGCGGGCAGCCGCCGCGTGGTTCGCACTGCTCAAGGCCGAGCGGCGGAGGCTGCGCATCACCGCGGGCAACGCCCAGGAGCTCTACTTCCCGGTCTGCTTCGAGCTGGCCGTCACGCGGGGCGCACCGCAGGCCGACGACGCGCAGGCCGCGAGCGCGGTGCTGGCAGATCTGCACGGCGAGCGCGACCGGACCGGCATCGAGGTGCTCAACCGCTTCGCCGCCGACCCGCGGGTGGTGGCCCGGCTGACACAGCAACTCGAGCGCAGCTGGGCCGACGTCCGGGCCGACGGTGCGATCACCGGGCCCTTCCTCAGCGGATTGACCACCGTGCTCGGGCCGGCCGACGGGCACCGCGCCGCGGCCGCGCGGCAGCGGGTCTGGACCGCGCTGATCGCCGACGCGACACCGCACAACCTCGGCGCACTGGCCCGTGGCGACGGGGCGAACCTGCCCTGGTCGATCGTCGACGCCGGGCTGTCGTCGTCGGCTCCGCAACGCCCACCCCTGGTCGGCGGGGACCCCGGCAGCGACCGGCCGCTGGACCGCACGGTGCTCGACCGCGTGCGCGCCACGCTCCGGCGGGCGCTGGACCGCGACGAACTGCCCGACATCCCGCTGCTGTGCGCCGAGGAGGTCGACCGCGCCTGCGCGCCATGGGGTCTGATGGCCGAGGACAAACAGGCCGCGCTGGTGGCCGGGATCGAGATCGCGATGCAGCTGTCGCCACTGCACGACACCGCTGCCACGCGATACGACCTGGCCGCGCAGATCCAGGCCCGGCTGCGCAGGGAGGCCTACGTGCTGCACGCCCGGCGCTGCCTGCTGGACACCGCGCCGCTGCACCCCCGGCAGCAGCAGGTGGTCGACGACCTCGCCGCGTTCGCCCGGCCCTATCTCAGCCGGTTGTGGGCACGGCTGCACGGGCGCGACGTCTGGCAGGAACCGTGCGACGACGTCGACGACGTGCGAGCCCTCCTCGAAGGCGTGGCCAGGTCGGTCAGCCTCGACCACCGGCAGCGCATCAAGGCCATGTTGGAAGTGCAGGCGGCCGCATGAGACTCGTTGCCGGAGAGGGGCTCTGGAGCACCGGATCGCCAGCGGTCGCCACGCCGCTGACCGCGGTGCTCGAGGTGAGCGGTGCGGTGTTGTCCTGGCCGGTCGACGAGCCGGGCGCAGCGGCGCACGTCGCGTTCACCAACGTGACGCGCGCCGACTGGCTGTGGCGGGTGGTCGGCGACAGTGGGCATGCGGCGCTGCTGGCGGCCGCGGCCGGCCGTGCCGACGACGGCGCACTGCTCGAGGTGGCC
>NZ_JAUMSQ010000414.1:0-5274 GCF_030519285.1 Mycolicibacterium arseniciresistens | reverse complement strand
GCCGTCGCGGCCCGCCGCGGAACCGTTGGCAGCACTCGGGCCGTCGCCCGCGCGCGGGTATCCCGGCTCGTTCGGTGAACTCACCTACGGCTCCTTAAGTGGTCCGGCGCCGGCTACTCGCCGAGGTCGGTGTTGACCTCGTCGGTGCCGTCGCCCTCTTCGGCGTTGCGCGCGATCGCAATCAGTGTGTCGCCATCACCGAGGTTCATCAAGCGAACGCCCTTGGTTTGCCGTCCGGCCTTGCGGACCTGACGGGCCGCGGTCCGGATGACGCCGCCGTTGGAGGTGATGGCGTACAACTCGGTGTCGTCATCGACGATCAACGCTCCCACCAGGTTGCCACGCCTGCGATCGAACTGGATCGTCAGGATGCCCTTTCCACCGCGGCCCTGCGCGGTGTACTCGTCGATCGCGGTGCGCTTGGCGTACCCGCCGGCGGTCGCGACCAGCAGATATGTGTCCGGCCGGACCACGTTGAGGGAGAGCAGCCTGTCCTCTTCGTTGAACCGCATGCCCTGCACACCGGAGGTGGCACGGCCCATCGGCCGCAGCGCCTCGTCGGTTGCCGAGAAGCGGATCGACTGGCCCTTGGCCGACACCAGGAGCAGGTCCTCCTCGGCCGAGCACAGCACCGCGCCGACCAGTTCGTCGCCGTCACGCAGATTCACCGCCACGATGCCGCCGGAGCGGTTGGAGTCGAAGTCGGTGAGCTTCGACTTCTTCACCAGGCCGTTGCGGGTGGCCAGCACCAGATACGGCGCATCCTCGTAACCCTTGATCTGGATGACCTGGGCGATGCGCTCATTGGGCTGGAAGGCCAGCAGGTTGGCGACGTGCTGACCGCGCGCGGTGCGTGACGCCTCCGGCAGTTCGTACGCCTTGGCCCGGTAGACCCGGCCCTGGGTGGTGAAGAACAGGATCCAGTCGTGGGTGGAGCAGACGAAGAAGTGGTTGACGATGTCGTCGGTCTTCAGCCCGGCGCCCTGGACACCCTTGCCGCCGCGCTTCTGGCTGCGGTACAGGTCGGTCTTGGTGCGCTTGGCGTAGCCGGTCTCGGTGATCGTGACGACGACGTCCTCGCGGGCGATCAGATCCTCGTCGCTGACCTCGCCGTCGGCAGGCACGATGCGGGTGCGGCGGTCGTCGCCGTACTTGTCGGCGAGCTCCTTGAGCTCGTCGCGCACGATCGCGCGCTGGCGTTCCGGCTTGGCCAGGATGTCCTCGAGGTCGGCGATCTCGGCCTCGATCTTGGCGAGGTCGTCGACGATGCGCTGGCGTTCCAGGGCGGCCAGCCGGCGCAGCTGCATGTCGAGGATGGCCTGTGCCTGGATCTCGTCGACGTCGAGCAGCTCCATCAGGCCCGTACGAGCCACGTCGGCACTCTCCGACGCCCGGATCAGCGCGATGACCTCGTCGAGCGCGTCGAGCGCCTTGACCAGGCCGCGCAGGATGTGGGCCCGCTCGTTGGCCTTGCGCAACCGGTAGGTGGTGCGCCGGACGATGACCTCGAGCTGATGGTTGACGTAGTGCCGGATCAGCTGGTCGAGCCGCAGGGTGCGCGGAACACCGTCGACGATGGACAGCATGTTGGCGCCGAAGCTGGTCTGCAGCTGGGTGTGCTTGTAGAGGTTGTTGAGCACCACCTTGGCCACGGCGTCGCGCTTGACCTCGACGACGATTCGCAGGCCGACGCGGTCGGAGCTCTGGTCCTCGATGTTGGAGATGCCGGCGAGCTTGCCGTCGCGTACCTGCTCGGCGATCCCGGTGATGAAGTTGTCGTGGTTGACCTGGTAGGGCAGCTCGGTGATGACGATCCCGGTGCGCCCGCGGCTGTCCTCCTCGATCTCGACGACGCCGCGCATCCGGATCGACCCGCGGCCGGTCTTGTAGGTGTCCTCGATGCCCTGCGACCCGACGATCAGGCCGTGGGTCGGGAAGTCGGGGCCCTTCACGCGCTCGCAGACGGCGGCCAGGGTGGCTTCCTCGTCGGCTTCGAAGTTCTCCAGGCACCAGTACACGGCCTCGGCGAGCTCGCGCAGGTTGTGCGGCGGCATGTTGGTGGCCATGCCGACGGCGATGCCGCCGGAGCCGTTGGCCAGCAGGTTCGGGAACCGGCTGGGCAGAACCGTCGGCTCCTGCACGCGCCCGTCGTAGTTCGGGACGAAATCGACTGTCTCCTCGTCGATCTCGCGCAGCATCTCCATGGCCAGCGGGGTGAGCCGGGCCTCGGTGTAACGCATGGCGGCCGGCGGGTCGTTGCCGGGGGAGCCGAAGTTGCCCTGCCCATCGACCAGCGGGTAGCGCAGCGACCACGGCTGGGCCATCCGCACCAGGGTGTCGTAGATCGACGAGTCGCCGTGCGGGTGGTAGTTGCCCATCGTCTCGGCAACCGACCGTGCGGATTTCGCGTGTCCGCGGTCGGGGCGGAAGCCGGAGTCGAACATCGCGTAGAGCACGCGGCGGTGCACCGGCTTGAGGCCGTCGCGCACCTCCGGCAGCGCACGCCCGACGATCACGCTCATGGCGTAGTCGATGTAGCTGCGCTGCATCTCCTGCTGGATGTCGACCGGTTCGATGCGGTCGCCGGCTTCGTCGCCCGGTGGCAACGTGGTGTCAGTCATCAGATCCTCTGGTCGCTGTTCGTGGTCGCGAAGCGGTTAAACGTCAAGGAAACGAACGTCTTTGGCGTTGCGGGTGATGAAGCTGCGGCGGGCCTCGACGTCCTCGCCCATCAGGATCGAGAACAGTTCGTCGGCGGCCGCGGCGTCGTCCAGCGTGATCTGCCGCAGCACCCGCACCGACGGGTCCATGGTGGTCTCCCACAGTTCCTTGGCGTCCATCTCACCGAGGCCCTTGTACCGCTGGATGCCGTCTTCGGTGTTGATCCGCTTGCCCGCCGCGCGACCCGCCTCGAGCAGCCCGTCGCGCTCCCGGTCCGAGTAGGCGAACTCGGGTTCCGAACGCTGCCACTTCAGCTTGTACAGCGGCGGCTGGGCCAGGAAGACGTGGCCGTGCTCGATGAGCGGCTTCATGAACCGGAACAGCAGCGTGAGCAGCAGCGTCGAGATGTGCTGGCCGTCGACGTCGGCGTCGGCCATCAGCACGATCTTGTGGTAGCGCAGCTTCGACAGGTCGAACTCGTCGTGGATGCCGGTGCCCAGCGCGGTGATGATCGCCTGGACCTCGGTGTTCTTCAGCACCCGGTCGATGCGCGCCTTCTCGACGTTGATGATCTTGCCGCGCAGCGGCAGGATCGCCTGGAACATCGAGTCGCGACCGCTCTTGGCCGAGCCGCCGGCCGAATCACCCTCCACCACATAGAGTTCGGAGCGGCTGGGATCGGTGGAACGGCAGTCGGCGAGCTTGCCGGGCAGACCACCGATGTCGGTGGCGCTCTTGCGCCGCACCAGCTCTCGGGCCTTGCGCGCGGCCATCCGGGCCTGGGCCGACGAGACCGCCTTGTTCAGAATCGTTTTCGCCTCGGCCGGGTTGGCCTCGAACCAGTGGGTGAGCTGTTCGTTGCAGACCCGCTGCACGAACGACTTGACCTCGGTGTTGCCGAGCTTGGTCTTGGTCTGACCCTCGAACTGCGGCTGGCCGACCTTCACCGAGATGACCGCGGCCAGGCCCTCGCGGATGTCGTCGCCGGTGAGGTTGGGGTCCTTCTCCTTGAGGAGCTTCTTGTCCTTGGCGTACTTGTTCACGACCGAGGTGAGCGCCGCACGGAAGCCCTCCTCGTGCGTGCCGCCCTCGTGGGTGTTGATGGTGTTGGCGAAGGTGTGCACCGATTCGGAGTAGCCGGCGTTCCACTGCATCGCGATCTCGACCTCGTGGCCGGTGCCCTTGCCGCCGAAGTCGACGATGCTCTGGTGGATCGCGGTCTTCGTGCGGTTGATGTGCTTGATGTAGTCGACGAGACCGTTGGGGTAGTGGAAGGTGCGGTGCTTGACCTTGTGCGGCGCGGTCTTCTCGGCCTCCTTCTCCTCCGCGGTCTTCGGGGCCTCGGCGGTGTCGCTGACCACCTCGTCGACGACCTCTTCGGCCTTCACGCGTTCGTCGACGAGGTCGATGGTCAGCCCCTTGTTGAGGAAGGCCATCTCCTGTAGCCGCCGCGCGATCGTCTCGAAGTCGTAGTCGGTGGTCTCGAAGATGTCGGGATCAGCCCAGAACCGGATGGTCGACCCGGTCTCCTTCGTCTTCTCACCCTGCTTCAGGGTTCCCGGAACCGACCGCTCGTAGGTCTGGAACCACTCGTAGCCGTCGGTGCGGACGTCGGCCTCGAGCCTGCTGGAAAGCGCGTTCACCACCGAAACACCGACGCCGTGCAGGCCGCCGGACACCTGGTAGGCGCCCTCCTCGAACTTGCCGCCCGCGTGAAGGACGGTCATCACCACGTCGATGGTGGGGATGCCGGTGGAGTGCATCGCGACGGGGATGCCGCGGCCGTCGTCGGTGACCTGGACGCCGCCGTCCTCGAGGATCCTGACGTCGACCTTGGTGGCGTAGCCGGCCATCGCCTCGTCGACGGCGTTGTCCACCACCTCCCAGACCAGGTGGTGCAGACCGCGCTCGCCCGTGGAACCGATGTACATGCCCGGCCGTTTACGGACTGCCTCCAGACCTTCGAGGACCTTGATCGACTCGGCGCCGTACTCGGTCGGAGCACTCTTCTTTTGGGCAGGCACGTCGGACGCGTCTCCTCGGGGTTCGCATGAGAGGTCAACTGCCCCTCGTGATCGCTCACCAGTCTACCGAAACATGCCGACTGGACCGACACTGTAGCGGCGTTTCCACCTATCTCACTGGGCCGTGCGCCGAATTTCTCGAACTTCGGTGCGTCAGGACGCTTGAGGACCTCCGATCCGCGCGCCAGACGGCGCACAGCGGATCGGTCGCGACTCATCCGTACGTGTCGCGCGGCCCGCGGCCGGAGATGTGGTAGCGGCCCTTGCGCCAGGACGGCGCCACCGGGCCGACGATCTTCAGCGACGTCACCACGCCGTCGCCGACGGCCGCGGCGATCTTGGCCAGCAACTGGGACTGCACCATCCGGAGCTGGGTCGCCCAGGCGGTCGATTCCGCCGACACCGTCAGCACCCCGTCGCGCAGTCCGGTGGGCACGGCGTGCTCGGCGATCTGTTCGCCGACAACGGTGGTCCACCGGCCCAGCACCGAACCCTCGGCCACCCGGCCCGACCAGCCGCGGCTGCGGGCCAGGTCGCTCGTCGCTGCGCCGAGCGTCTGCGGGTCGCGGGAGTCCGGGCCGGGGCCCGA
>NZ_JAUMSQ010000413.1:0-4894 GCF_030519285.1 Mycolicibacterium arseniciresistens | reverse complement strand
GCCCCGCCGCCGGCCCCGCCCGCGGCGCGGCCGCACCGCTGGGGCATCGGCGCGTACCTGGTGGTGGTGACCACCTATGTGGCGGTCGGGCTCCTGTTGCTGCTGGTGCTGGGGGGTGGCGGGGCGTCGGTGGGGAAGATCGCGACGGTCCTGGTGGTCCCCACCGTCTGCGCCGCGGCTCTCGCGGTGCTGATCACGCGGTTACGTGGCAACGGGCCACGCATCGACCTGCGGCTGCACTGGACGTGGCGCGGTCTCGGATGGGGTGCGCTGTTCGGATTCGGCGGGCTGTTCATCACGCTGCCCGCCGCGGCGCTCTACCTGTCGATCGTGGGACCCGAGGCGAACTCCGCGGTGGGCGCGGTATTCGGGGACATCCGGACGTCATGGGCCTGGGCGGTGACCATCTTCCTCTGCGTGGTGCTGGTGGCGCCGGTGTGCGAGGAGATCGTCTACCGCGGACTGCTGTGGGGTGCACTCGACTGGCGCTGGGGCCGGTGGGTCGCCTTCGCAGTGACGACCGTGCTGTTCGCGGTGGCCCACCTCGAGTTGACCAGGACACCACTGCTTCTCATCGTCGCGATCCCGCTCGGCCTGGCCCGGCTGTACACCGGAAGCCTGGTCGCCAGCATCGCCGCCCACTCGGTCACCAACCTGCTGCCCGGTCTCGTCATCATGCTCACGCTGGTCGGCCGCATGCCCACCGTGTGATGCGCCGGCCGACTCCGTGAGCGCACCCACCGGTCCGACCCCGGTGCCCTCTGTGGTCGACGCCATCGCCGCGGGCAGGCCGGTCGCCGCGGTGTGGGTGAACGAACTCGGCGGCGTCACGTTCCAGATCGGCACCGGCGAGCGCCGGGAATTCGTCAAGACCGCGCCCGCGGGCAGACCGCACCTGCTGGCCGCCGAGGCCGAGAGAATGCGCTGGGCGGTCGACTTCACGCCGGTCCCCCACCTGATCGCCGCCGGCGACGGCTGGCTGCACACCGCGGGCATGGCGGGACACTCGGCGGTGGACCCGCGCTGGCTCGCCGCGCCGCGAACGGCGGTCCGCGCCATCGGTTCCGGTCTGCGGCGCCTGCACGACACCCTGCCCGTCGCCGGGTGTCCCTTCGACTGGTCGGTGCCGACGCGGCTGCGGCGAGAGGTGCGGGCCGAGGCCCGCGCGACCGTGGGCGAGGCGCCGCCCGTCGACCGGATGGTGGTCTGCCACGGCGACGCGTGCGCGCCGAACACCCTGATCGGCGACGACGGTGCGTTCAGTGGGCACGTCGACCTCGGCGACCTCGGCGTCGCCGACCGGTGGGCCGACATCGCTGTCGCTCTGCTGTCGCTGTCGTGGAACTTCGGCCCCGCCGACTGGGAGGACGAACTCCTCGCGGCCTACGGCGTGAAGCGCGATGCGGTGCGGATCGACTACTACCAGCGCCTGTGGCAGGCCGGCGACGCCTGACCTTCTCAGGCGATGAAGCGGCCGAGGTAGGGCATCATGTTGGCGGTGCGGACCGGCGTCACGGCCACCGCGGGATCGGTCGCCTCCAGCATCTGCCCGTTGCCCAGGTACATCGCCACGCTCTGGGTTCCGTTCGGACCGTAGAAGAGCAGATCGCCCGGCAGCGCCTGCGCAGGCGCGACCTTCGCCGCCGCCAGGAACTGGTCACCCGACGACCGCGGGATCTTCACGCCGACACCGGCGAACGCATAGAGCATCAGGCCCGACGCGTCGAAGCCGGCGACGGTGGCGGTCGGGTCGAACGCCAGGACGGCGGGGTCGGCATCCTTGCGCGCGGCCTTGCTGGTCGGACCGGTGGCGTCACCGCCGCCGTAGACGAACGGCACCCCGCGCTGCGCCAGCGCGCGGGCGATCACGTAATCGATGGCTTGCTGATGCGCCGTCGAGCGGGTGTAGGGATCGGCGGAGGCGTGGCCCGCGGTCACCAGCAGCATGGCCACACCGATCACAACGGCATAGATACGCCTCATTCGAAATCCACTCCCTGAGCCACGAGAACTGCCGCGTCGCGTCGACGCGTCGGTTGACATCTGTCACCACAGTCACTTCTACAACTCGCGGCGGCCGGAATGCCAACTGGGCGGGCGTCTCGGCGAAGGAGATGCCGTACCGATACCGAACAGTGATCGCGGGGCTGGTCAGACGCATTTCGGGCGCCCCAATGCGCCGAACGTGCGGCCACTGCGAGAATCGAGGCGATTCTTCGCAGTGACCGCACGTTCGGCGGACGAGGTGGGTTCTAGGCGGACTTCAGCGCGGCGAGCGCGGCGTCGTAGTCGGGTTCGGTGCCGATCTCGGGCACCAGCTCGGCGTAGGCCACCTTCTGGTCGGCGCCGATAACCACGACGGCGCGCGCGAGCAGGCCGGCCATCGGTCCGTCGGCGATCGTGATGCCGAAGTCCTCGCCGAAGCTGTCGCGGAACGCCGACGCCGTCTTGACGTTCTCGATGTCCTCGGCGCCGCAGAACCGCTTCTGGGCGAACGGCAGGTCCTTCGACACGCAGAGCACCGAGCCGCCGCCGGCCGCGGCGCGCTCGTTGAACGTCCGCACGCTCGTGGCGCACACGGGGGTGTCGACCGACGGGAAGATGTTGAGCAGGACGGGCGTGTCGCGGAAGTCGTCGCTCGTCACCGCGCCGAGATCGGTTCCGGTGAGGGTGAACTGCGGTGCCGCTGAACCGACGGCGGGCAGCTCCCCTACCGTGTTGATCGGATTTCCACGCAACGTTATCTGTGCCATGACCCCAGTCTGCCAAGGTGCGACCGTCGATCGGGAGCCAGGGTGCGCGGGCCCGCGGCGCTCAGGTCCAGTACAGGACGCGGGCGGCGGGCAGTACCTCGGCCAGTTCGGCCTCGAACCAGGCCCGCATCTCCGCCATGGTGTCCTTGGGATAGACGTACTTGGCGGAGCCGAACTTGCCGAACTTGCGGGTGCGGCCCGATTCGTCCATGTCCAGCTTGGTGCGCGGATACCACCCCAGCAGCACGTCCTTGCTCGACGCGGTGAACCTGTGGGTGATGCACTCGACGGTGAGGTCGGGATCCGGGACGTCGGCGAGCGCGGCGGCGACGTCGCGCAGCAGCGCCGAATAACCGTCGCGCCACTGCGGCGTGGCCATGATCGGGGCGATCGTCAGCCCGACGGGATAGCCGGCCAGCGCCAGCGTGCGCATCGCCGCGAGCCGGCGCGCCAGCGGTGCGGTGCCGCCCTCGAAGCGGCGGGCGACGTCGTCGGCGTTGACCGAGAACCGCACGCGGGTGCGCCCGTCGTGTGGCAGGCCGGTGAGCGCGGCGACGTTGTCGAACTTGGTGGTGAAGCGCAGCCCCACCAGGCCCGCCCAGTCGCGGGTGCCGACATGGGCGATCGTCGTCGACAGCGAGCCGGTGAGGTGCTCCAGCGCGAGCGGATCGGTGTAGCAGGAGGCTTCGAAAGTGGTGCCCTCGGCCGAGCGTGCTTCGGAGGTCGAGGTGATCGTGCCCTGGCCGACATGCTCGTCCATCGCTGCGAGGATCTCGGGCAGGTTCGCGTAGACGCGGGTGATCGGCGGACCCGACAGCGATCCGGCGAGGTAGCAGTACTGGCAGTGCGCCGGGCAGCCCTCGGCGAGGTCGATGCGCCAGTCGGCGCTCGGCGGGATGGGCTGCAGCCGGCGCTTGCTGGGTGGCGCGAACACGACGGCGAGTGTGCGCTTGGCCAGTGCGTAGGCCGCCCGGTCGTTCTCGGCGCGCACCGGCGGCAGCCGGTCGCCGGGCAGCACCGTGATGTCGGTGACGCCCGCGGTGTCACATCGCTCGACGATGGCGGCCCCGTGCGGAGTCTCCGACGCCGAGCGTGTCACCAGGACACGCTGAGGAGTCCACAGCGTCGGGGCGGCGGGGGCATGGTCGGCGGGGATGCTGGCTGTCGTCATGTGTCCGGTTCAACGCCGTGGGCGAGGGGCGAATTTCCCGCTCACGGCGCCGCGGTTGTGGGAATGGTCACGGGCTCACGCGCCGCGAGATACGGCCTGGCCAGGGCGAGCGCCGTACCCGTCGCGGCGATGAGGACGTAGACCGGTAGCAGGTGGATGAAACTGGTGTACCCGATCGAGAAGTGGATCACCAGCACGGGCAGGGTGCCGAACGCGCACCCGACCAGCAGCGCCCACCACACCCAGGTCTCGCCGCGCCGCCAGCCCCACATGCTGATCAGCAGGACGGCCAGACCGGCGCCGATCAGCGCGCCGCCGAAGCCGGCCCTGTCGTGGGCGATGAACGACAACAGTTGCGGGCCTGCCGAATCGAGTGTGTGCGCATCGGTGTCCATGAAGGTCAGGTCGGTCGGCACGAACACCGACGTGAGGCCGACGGTCGAGATGACGCCGCCCGCGACCACCAGGCCCCCGCCGACCCCGATCATCAGTAGCTGTCCCCACAACGCCCGGCGCCGTTCGGATTCGGCGCCCTCGGTCGGGGCGCGCCACGACGGCGGCGGGACCTCGCGGCACACCGCGAGAAGGAGCATCGGGAACAACACGATGACGACGAGTGTGTGCAGGGGCTCGAGGAAGCCGGTTCCGAGGAAGTAGAAGTACGTCAGGAACGTCACGAGACCCGAGATAAGCAGCGCGTTGCGGGCCCACCGGCGTCCCAGCCGCATCCCGCCCCACGCCAGCCCCAGGTAGAGCACACCGATTCCGATCATGTTGCCGGCCATGGTGATCCGGTCGTGCTGCAGGAAGCCCACGAGATGATGGTTGACGGCGTGCAGGTCGGCGACCGACGCGCCGAGGTGGTCGCGGTCGTACCACAGCAGCACCGGCCCGAGCGCGATCAGTGCCGCGCCCGCGCCGGCGACGATCATGCCGAGGCCGACGAGGACGCCCCACAGCCAGCCCGGCC
>NZ_JAUMSQ010000412.1:0-429 GCF_030519285.1 Mycolicibacterium arseniciresistens | reverse complement strand
GCGTGCAGGTCGGCGACCGACGCGCCGAGGTGGTCGCGGTCGTACCACAGCAGCACCGGCCCGAGCGCGATCAGTGCCGCGCCCGCGCCGGCGACGATCATGCCGAGGCCGACGAGGACGCCCCACAGCCAGCCCGGCCAGCGGCGCGGGTCGGTCGGTACGTCCCGCAGCGCCGGCGGCGGCGGTGACGTCGCCGTGGCCGCCTCGATCACCCGGTGGAACCAGCCGGGCCCGGCGGCGAGCAGCACCGCCGGAGTGGCGAGCACCGTCGAACCCCGCCCCAGCGCGTCGACGGCGCCGGTGATCCCCGGGTCGTCAAGCCGGATCGTCGCCCGGTCCTCCCCCACGGTGACGTCGTCGGCGTAGGGGGCGGCGGCGCGCGCGGTGGCGTCGTCGGTGGCGACGGCGACGACGCGGCAGGTCCGTCCC
>NZ_JAUMSQ010000411.1:0-5392 GCF_030519285.1 Mycolicibacterium arseniciresistens | reverse complement strand
GGCTGCCCGGCCTGCGCCCGGGCACCGGGCTGGCGCTGGTCACCTGGCTGCTGCGGATCGGGTTCCTGGCCTCGCCGCCGGTGGTGGGACTGGTCGCCGATGCGGCCGGGCTGCGGGTGGGCCTGCTCATCGTGCCGCTGGCCGGCGTGGTGACGGTGCTGCTCGCCGGCGCGCTCAGTGGGCGAGACCGACCGTCTCGATCATGAGGACGCCGCCGACGATCAGCGCGATGCCGAGCGCCATCGTCGCGGTCAGCGGCTCGCCGAACAGGAACCGCGCGATCACCGCGACGGCGGCGACCCCGCACGCCGTCCAGATCCCGTACGCGATGCCGACCGGCATGCCCAGCGACAGGGTGACCCACAGCAGCGTGAACGACACCGCGTAGCCCAGCACGACGGGCACGATCCACACCCGTCGGCGGAACCCGTCCGATGCGCGCAGCGACAGCGTCGCCACCACCTCGGTGACGATCGCGACGGCCAGCGTCAGCCACATCACGACGGCGGCCCGTCCGTGCGCGGATGTGAGCCGAACTCGACCAGCAGCACACCGGCGATGATGAGACCGATGCCCGCGGCGATCGGCCATGTCAGCGGGTCGCCGAAGATCGCCGCGGCGAGCACCGCCGTCGCCGCAGTGCCGCACGCGCCCCAGATGCCGTACGCGACGCCGACCGCCATCCCTGTCCGCAGCACCAGTGTGAGCAGCACGAATGCGCCGAGGTAGCCCGCGGCCACCACCGCGAGCCAAGCCGAATGGTCCTGCGAGGCACGCAGAGCCAGCGTGGCGGCCACCTCGCTGACGATGGCCGCGGCCAGCAGCGGGAACGGGCGCACGCACCCAACCTAGTGGTCGCTGCCGACCCGCCTCGCCGGCGGAGGCCGCGGCGACGGGAGTCGTCGCCCTCTCGCCGTGCAACGGCCGGATCAGCGGGTATGCCGGCGTTGCTGAGTACCCTGGAGGAGTTGTCTGCCCGAAGGAGCCGCATGACCACCGACGAATACCGCAGCACGGCGGAAGCCGGACCGGTCGTCGAGACCGGCTACGGGCCGGTGCGCGGCGTCGACGACGGAACAGTGAAGGTGTGGAAGGGGATCCGGTACGCCGCGGCCCCCTCCGGCGAGCTGCGCTGGCGGGCGCCGCGACCGCCGCAGCGCTGGTCAGAGGTCGCCGACGCCACCCGGGTGGGGCCGGTGTGTCCGCAGGCCACCGACGCCCGCATCCCCATCGACCTCGGTGCGCCGCAGGCCGAGGACAGCCTGCGCCTCAACGTGTGGGCCTCGTCCGACACCGCTGCGGGAGACGGCAAGCCGGTGATGGTGTGGGTGCACGGCGGCGCGTACGTCCTGGGGTCGGCCAACCAGCCGCTCTATCACGGCCGGGCGCTTGCCGCCGACGGCGACGTGGTGGTCGTGACGATCAACTACCGGCTCGGCCCCTTCGGGTTCCTCGACCTGTCCTCGTTCGGCGACAGCCGCTTCGAGTCGAACTGCGGTCTGCGCGACGTGGTGTTCGCCCTGCACTGGGTGCGGGACAACATCGCCGCGTTCGGCGGGGACCCCGACCGGGTCACCCTGTTCGGCGAGTCGGCCGGTGGCGGGATCGTGACCACCCTGATGACGACTCCGGCAGCCGAGGGATTGTTCGCCCGCGCGATCGCCCAGAGTTCGCCGGTGACCTCGGTCTACGACGCAGGCCGCGGCCGCCGGGTCGCCGAGCGGTTCCTCGGCCATCTCGGCCTGCAGGCCGGCGAGGTCGGCCGGCTGCTCGACCTTCCCCTCGATGCCGTACTGGCGGCGTCGAAACGGCTGTTCGACGAGGTGCCGGTGCGCACGCCGGGCACCCTGGCCTTCGCGCCGATCGTCGACGGGGACCTGGTGCCGGAGCATCCGATCGACGTGGCGCGAGACGGGCGGGCGCACCCGGTGCCGCTGATCATCGGTACCAACCGGGACGAGGCGGCCCTGTTCCGCTGGATGCGTTCACCGCTGATGCCGATCACCCCGCAGGCCATCAAGGCGATGTTCGCCGAGATCGAATCCGAGCAGCCAGGTCTGCAGATCCCATCGGACGCCCAGATCGGCAGTGCGTACCCGCGCGCCCGCGGTAAGGCACGCGGCCTCGGTGTCGCGCGGGACATCGGGTTCCGGATGCCGTCGCTGTGGTTCGCCGACGGCCACAGCGCAGTGGCGCCGGTGTTCGTCTACCGGTTCGATTGGTCCACCCCGATGCTGCGGCTGCTGCGCCTCGGCGCCGCGCACGCCACCGAACTGCCGTACGTCTGGGGCAACCTGGTCGCCGGCTCGAAGGATCCGACGTTCAAACTCGGTGGGCTCAAGACCGGGCGCGAGGTGTCGCGGCGCATGCGGCGGCGCTGGCTGGATTTCGCGGTCGACGGCGACCCGTCGACCGGTGACCCGGTGTGGCGGCCGTACCGGCGGGGTGACCACAGCACCCTGGTCATCGACAAGGAAGACCGGCTGGTCACCGACCTGGACGAGCACCTCCGCAGCGCCTGGGGTGACCAGGTGCTGAACTTCCGGTGACCTAAACTGGGCCGGGAGGTGTGACGATGAATCCCAGCTGGGACGCGGTGCGGTCGGCGCTCGACGTGTTGCCGCCGCAGATGCGCGATCCGGTGCTGTTCGCCATCCCGTTCTTCCTGGCGCTGCTGATCGTCGAATGGACGGCGGCCCGCAAGCTCGAGGATGCGCGGGACGGGCGCGCGCCCGCCGGGGCGTTCCACTCCCGGGACGCGTGGGCGAGCATCTCGATGGGCTTGGTGTCGATCGCCACCACAGGAGCGTGGAAGTTCGCCGCGCTGCTGGGATATGCCGCGCTGTACACCTACGTCGCACCCTGGCACCTGCCGTCCACGCAGTGGTACACGTGGGTCATCGCGATCGTCGGTGTCGACGTGCTGTTCTACGCCTACCACCGGATCGCACACCGGGTGCGGCTGATCTGGGCCACCCACCAGGCCCACCACTCGAGCGAGTACTTCAACTTCGCAACCGCACTGCGGCAGAAGTGGAACAACAGCGGCGAGATCCTGATCTGGATTCCGTTGCCGCTGTTGGGTGTTCCGCCGTGGATGGTGTTCGCGAGTTTCTCGCTCAACCTCATCTACCAGTTCTGGGTGCACACCGAGCGGATCGGGAAGCTCTGGCGGCCCTTCGAATTCGTGTTCAACACCCCGTCACACCACCGGGTGCACCACGGGATGGACGCCGAGTACCTCGACAAGAACTACGGCGGCATCTTCATCCTGTGGGACCGGATGTTCGGCACGTTCCAGGCCGAGCTGTTCCGCCCGCACTACGGCCTCACGAAACCGGTCGACACCTTCAACATCTGGAAGCTGCAGACCCGCGAGTACGTCGCGATCGCCGCCGACGTGCGGACCGCGACCCGGTGGCGCGACCGGCTCGGGTATGTCTTCGGCCCGCCAGGATGGCAGCCCACCGACCGGCGCGTGCCGGTCGGCCCGTCCGCGGAAGTACCCATCTGATCCGGCGCGGCGGCCGTGACCTCCGCAGGATGCGGACAGTGTTCGACGGCCACGTCGACCCGGCGCTGATCGACCGCGCGCTGACGCCGAGCGCCTTCGCGCCGATGTGGCTCGACATCCCCCGGCCGCGGTATCCCCGGCTGACGGCGACGCTCGACTGCGATCTGCTGGTCGTCGGCGCCGGCTACACCGGGCTGTGGGCGGCGCTGCACGCCGCGGAACGCCGGCCCGGACAGCGGGTGGTGGTCGTCGACTCCGATCGGGTGGGCTGGGCGGCGTCGGGACGCAACGGCGGATTCGTCGACGCCAGCCTCACTCACGGTGCGCAGAACGGGAAGTCGCGCTGGCCGCACGAGTTCGACCGGCTCGAGCGGCTCGGGATGGAGAACCTCGACGGGATGCAGGCCGACGTCGAGCGGCTCGGTCTCGACGTCGAGTGGGAGCGGACCGGGATGCTGCAGGTGTCCACCGAGCCGCATCAGGACGCCTGGCTGGCTCGCGCGTCGGCCGAGGGAGCGGGCCGGCTGCTGAGCCGCCACGAGGTCACCGCGGAGGTGAACTCGCCGACCTTCCGGGCCGGCCTGTTCAGCGCGGACGACTGCGCCGTCGTCCATCCGGCGAAGTTGGCGTTCGAACTGGCCCGTGCCTGCACGGCCGCAGGTGTCGAGATCTTCGAGGACTCCGGGGCCACGTCGATCGATTCGGGCGGCCGGCGCCTCCGCGTGGACGCCGGCGCAGGGACGGTCACCGCCGCCCGCGCGGTGCTGGCAACCAACGTGTTTCGGAGCCTGTTGCGGCGCAACCGGTTTCACACCGTTCCGGTCTACGACTACGTGCTGGCCACCGAACCGCTCACCGATGAGCAGCTGGACCGGATCGGATGGCGCAACCGGCAGGCCATCGGCGACTCCGCCAACCAGTTCCACTACTACCGGTTGACCGCCGATCACCGCATCGTGTGGGGCGGCTACGACGCGGTGTACCACTTCGGGCGCCGGGTCGATCCGGCGTACGAGGACCGGCCGGACAGCTACCGGCGCCTCGCGGCGCACTTCTTCATCACCTTCCCCCAACTCGACGACGTCCGGTTCAGCCACCGCTGGGCGGGGGCCATCGACACCAACACCCGGTTCTGTGCGCACTGGGGGCTGGCACGTCACGGCCGGGTCGCCTACGTCAACGGGTTCACCGGACTCGGTGTCGGTGCGGCCCGGTTCGCCGCCGACACCTGCCTCGACCTGCTCGACGGCCACCGCACCGAGCGCACCGAGCTCGAGATGGTCCGGCGCCGTCCCGTCCCCTTCCCACCAGAGCCATTGGCGGCCATGGGGATTCACGCCACCCGCTGGTCACTGAACCGGGCCGACCATGCGGCGGGCCGGCGCAACATGTTGCTGCGCGGGCTCGACAGAGTGGGCCTGGGATTCGACTCTTGACGCCGAACCGGCCACGGCGACGGTCAAGATCGTTAAGCTCAGCCCGTCCATGGTGGAAGGGAACCGCGCGTGTCAGACAGACTGCACAACGGCGAGAAACTCGAAGTAGGCCAATCGTTGACGTCCCGTAACGGGGCGTACACCCTGACACTGCAGCAGGACGGGAACCTGGTGCTCGAGGCGGGCGGGCAGGCCGTGTGGGCCACCGCGACCGATGGGCAGGACGTCGTGCGGGCGGAGGTCCAGACCGACGGCAACTTCGTGCTGTACACGCCGGACAAGCCCGTTTGGCACACCGATACCAAGGGCGCCAAGGACGTTCGACTGCTGCTGCAGGACGACCGCAACCTGGTGCTCTACGGTTTCGACGGTCCGGCGTGGGCGTCGGGCACCCAGACCGACGAGGCGCCGCCCGTCCCGGCGCCGCCCGCGTCGGCGCCCG
>NZ_JAUMSQ010000410.1:0-5407 GCF_030519285.1 Mycolicibacterium arseniciresistens | reverse complement strand
GTGGACTGTGAGACGTCGTTCGTGCGACTGGGTCTGGCCGCTGACCTCGCCGCCCACCTGGGCGCCCCGGCGGTGCGGCTGGCACATCTGCATGCCGACGAGCTGACCCGGGTGGTCAGCCGGGCCGACCGCACCGCGGCCTGAACCACCGAGGAGGACCGCCATGCCCCAGGGCCGCCCGCTGACCGTTCCCGCCGACGGGTTGAGCACCCGCGCCCGCCGCAACGCGCCGCTGCTGGCCGTGCACACCGGTCCGGGCAAGGGGAAGTCGACCGCGGCGTTCGGGATGGCGCTGCGGGCGTGGAACCAGGGGTTCGACATCGCGGTGTTCCAGTTCGTCAAGAGCGCGAAGTGGAAGGTGGGCGAGGAGGCGGCGTTCCGCGAACTCGGCCGCCTGCACGAGCGCGACGGTGTCGGCGGGCCCGTGGAATGGCACAAGATGGGCTCCGGGTGGTCGTGGTCGCGCAAGGCCGGCAGTGCCGACGACCATGCGGCGGCCGCGGCTGACGGGTGGGCCGAGATCGCCCGCCGGCTGGCCGAGCAGCGGCACGACTTCTACGTGCTCGACGAGTTCACCTACCCGCTGAAGTGGGGATGGGTCGACGTCGACGAGGTCGTCGCCACGCTGGCGGACCGGCCCGGCAACCAGCATGTGGTGATCACCGGCCGCGACGCACCGCAGGCGCTGCTCGACGCCGCCGACCTGGTGACCGAGATGACGAAGGTCAAGCACCCGATGGATGTGGGCCGCAAGGGCCAGAAAGGGATCGAGTGGTGACCCGGTGAGCGTGCCCGCCCTGGTCATCGCCGCCCCTGCCTCGGGCAGCGGGAAGACCACCGTGGCAACCGGTCTGATGGGCGCGCTGCGTCGGGCGGGCCGGTCGGTCGCGCCGTTCAAGGTGGGCCCGGATTTCATCGACCCGGGCTATCACGCGCTGGCCGCGCACAGGCCCGGCCGCAACCTCGACCCCGTGCTGGTCGGCGAGTCGCTGATCGGGCCGCTCTACCGGCACGGCAGCGACGGCGCCGACCTCGCCGTCGTCGAAGGTGTGATGGGGCTGTTCGACGGGCGGATCAGCGACGAGCCGATCACCGGGCCCGCCCGTGGTTCCACCGCACAGGTGGCCGCGCTGCTCGGCGCGCCCGTGGTGCTGGTGATCGATGCCCGCGGTCAGAGCCACAGCGTGGCCGCCCTGCTGCACGGCTTCGTCGGCTTCGACCCGGCCGTGCGGATCGCCGGGGTGATCCTCAACCGCGTCGGTTCACCGCGCCACGAACAGGTGCTGCGGCAGGCCTGCGAGTACGTCGGGCTGCCGGTGTTCGGGGCGATCCCGCGCACCGAAGCACTCGCCGTGCCGTCACGCCACCTCGGTCTGGTGACCGCCGGCGAGCACGGTGCGCAGGCCCGCGAGGCGGTGGAGGCGATGACCGAGGTGGTGGGCCGCCACCTGGACCTGGCGGGCATCACCGCGGTCGCGACCAGCCGCGTCGATGACCCGCCGTGGAACCCCGCCACCGCAGAACCGGTGGGCAAGGGCGTCACGGTGGCCGTCGCGGCGGGCAACGCGTTCAACTTCCGCTACACCGAGCACGCCGAGATGCTGCGCGCCGCGGGAGCCGAGGTGGTCGACTTCGACCCGCTGACCGATCCGCTGCCGTCGCGGACCGCCGCACTGGTGCTGCCGGGCGGCTTCCCCGAGCAGCACGCAGCCGAACTGTCCGCCAATGACATTCTGCGTCAACAGATCAGGACGCTGGCCGCGGCCGGTGCGCCGGTGCACGCCGAATGCGGTGGGCTGACGTACCTGGTGGACGAACTCGACGGCCACCCGATGTGCGGTGTGCTGTCGGGCTCGGCGGAGTTCACCCCGCGGCTCACGCTCGGTTACCGCAGCGCGCTGGCGACCGGCGAGTCGGTGATGTACCAGGTCGGCGACACCGTCACCGGCCACGAATTCCACCGCACCGCAACGAAGTTCACCGGCGACTACGGCCCGGCGTGGAGATTCTCCGGAGATCGGGCCTGCGCGCCGCAGGACGGCGCCCTCGACCGCAACGTGCACGCGTCGTACCTGCACACCCATCCGGCCTCGGTGCCTGCGGCGGTCACCCGTTTCGTGGCCGCCGCGGCGCGGCTCTAAGCTCGCCGGGTGACCGAGAACGCCTACCTGGTAGGACTGCGGCTGGCCGGCAAGAAGGTCGTCGTGGTCGGAGGCGGAACCGTCGCGCAGCGCCGGCTGCCGCTGCTCATCGCCAACGAGGCCGACGTGCACGTCATCGCCCGCGCCGCCACCCCGGCCGTCGAGGCCATGACGGGGATCACACTGCAGCTGCGTGACTTCCGCGACGGTGACCTCGACGGCGCCTGGTATGCCATCGCCGCGACCGACGATCCCGACGTCAACGCCGCGGTCGTCGCCGAGGCCGAGCGCAGGCGCATCTTCTGCGTGCGCGCCGACGTGGCCAGGGACGGGACGGCGGTGACCCCGGCGTCCTTCGAGTACGAGGGCCTGGCGGTCGGGGTGCTGGCCTCCGGTGAGCACCGCCGCTCGGCCGCGATCCGTTCGGCGATCCACGAGGCGCTGCAGCAGGGCCTCATCGCCGCGGACACCTCCGAGACGATGCGGGCCGGCGTCGCGCTGGTCGGCGGCGGGCCCGGCGACCCTGAGCTGATCACCGTGCGCGGGCGGCGCCTGCTGTCCCAGGCCGACGTGGTGGTCGCCGACCGGCTGGCGCCGCCGGAACTGCTCGCCGAACTCGCGCCGCACGTCGAGGTGATCGACGCCGCCAAGATCCCCTACGGCAGGGCGATGGCGCAGGACGCGATCAACGAGGTGCTCGTCGACCGGGCGCGTGCGGGCAAGTTCGTGGTGCGGCTCAAGGGCGGCGACCCGTTCGTGTTCGCACGCGGCTACGAGGAGGTGCTCGCGTGCGCCGAGGCGGGGATTCCGGTGACCGTGGTGCCCGGTGTGACCAGTGCCATAGGTGTTCCGGCGCTGGCCGGCGTCCCGGTCACCCATCGCCACGTCACGCACGAATTCGTGGTGGTCAGCGGGCATGTCGCGCCAGACCATCCCGAATCGTTAGTGAATTGGGATGCGCTCGCCGCGCTCTCGGGCACCATCGTGTTGCTGATGGCGGTCGAACGCATCGAACTGTTCGCCAAGGCCCTGCTGGACGGCGGCCGACCTGCGGATACCCCAGTGCTCGTGGTCCAGCACGGAACCACGTCGGCGCAGCGGAGTTTGCGGGCGACACTCGCCGACGCGCCGCAGCGGATCCGCGAAGAGGGCATCCGACCTCCCGCGATCATCGTGATCGGCCCCGTCGCGGCCTTCGGCGGTTAAAGGGTTCTTAAGATTACTGTAAGGTAACCCGTTATGACGGCTCTCAATGACGCAGAGCGCGCAGCCATGTTCAGCGATGCCGCCGGGGGTTCCGGGCGGGCTGTGCCGTCGAGCAACAAGTCGGCCAAGGCACGCACCGCCAAGGCCCCGGCCTGGGTTCCGTCGCGGCGGTTCTTCGCCGCGGTGATCGCCATCGCCGGTATGCAGCTCATGGCCACGATGGACGGCACCATCGCCATCGTCGCGCTCCCCAAGATCCAGGATTCACTGAACCTGTCCGACGCCGGGCGCAGCTGGGTCATCACGGCCTACGTGCTCACCTTCGGCGGACTGATGCTGCTGGGCGGGCGCCTCGGCGACTCCATCGGCCGCAAGCGGACGTTCATCGTGGGCGTCGCGCTGTTCACCATCGCCTCGGTGCTGTGCGGCATCGCCTGGGACGAGGCCACGCTGGTGATCGCGCGGCTGCTGCAGGGCGTCGGCGCCGCCATCGCCTCGCCCACCGCACTGGCCCTCGTCGCGACGACGTTCGCGAAGGGCCCGGCCCGCAACGCCGCCACGGCGGTGTTCGCCGCGATGACCGGTGTCGGTTCCGTCATGGGACTGGTCGTCGGCGGCGCGCTGACCGAGGTGTCCTGGCGGCTGGCCTTCCTGGTCAACGTCCCGATCGGGCTGCTGATCGTCTACCTCGCCCACACGGCGCTGCGGGAGACCCACAAGGAGCGGCTCAAGCTCGACGCCACCGGGGCGCTCCTGGCGACCCTGGGCTGCACGGCCGCGGTGCTCGCCTTCTCCATGGGTCCGGAACAGGGCTGGGTCTCACCGATCACCATCGGCTCGGGCATCGCCGCGCTGATCTGCCTCGTCGCGTTCATCATCGTCGAGCGCACCGCCGAGAACCCGGTGGTTCCGTTCGAACTGTTCAAGGACCGCAACAGGCTCGCCACGTTCGGGGCGGTCTTCCTGGCCGGCGGCGTGATGTTCACCCTGTCGGTGCTCATCGGCCTCTACGTGCAGGACATCCTCGGCTACAGCCCGCTGCGGGCCGGTATCGGCTTCATCCCCTTCGCCATCGCGATGGGCATCGGGCTGGCGCTGTCCTCTCAGCTGGTGTCGATCTTCCCGCCGCGGATCCTGGTGATCGCCGGTGGCGTCCTGGTGCTCGGCGCGATGGTCTACGGCTCGACGCTCAACAGCGGCATCCCGTACTTCCCGAACCTCGTCATCCCGCTCGTGGTGGGCGGCATCGGGATCGGGATCATCTTCGTCGCGCTGATGTTGTCGGCCATCGCCGGTGTCGGGTTCGACCAGATCGGTCCGGTCTCGGCGATCACGCTGATGATGCAGAACCTCGGCGGGCCGATCGTGCTCGCGATCATCCAGGCCGTCATCACCTCCCGCACGCTGTACCTGGGTGGCACGACGGGGCCGGTGAAGAACATGGACACCACCCAGCTCGCCGCCCTCGACGCCGGATACACCTACGGCCTGCTGTGGGTGGCCGCCGTCGCGGTCCTGGTCGGCGGCGCCGCCCTGCTCATCGGCTACACCAGCCAGCAGGTCGCGCACGCCCAGGAGGTCAAGGACGCGATCGACGCCGGCGAGCTCTAGCTCGAGATCTCTGCGGCGACCGAGCGCAGCGCGGCGACCACCGCGCCGGCCTCGTCACCGGCGTCCACCGCGGTGAGCGCCATCGTGCTGCAGCCCAGCCAGTTCGGGTCGTCGACCGCCACGGTGGTGACACCGTCGGGCACCGACTTCGCCGCCAGTTCCGGCATCAGGCAGATCCCGAGGCCGGCGGCCACCAGTCCGAGCCGTGCCGGCCAGCCGGCCACCCGGTGCCGGATCACCGGATCGGACAGCGTCGGCCACGCGGTGAACTGCGGATCGCCCGCCGAGCCGGTGCCCGCGATCCACGCCTCGTCGGCGAGTTCGCGGATCGCCACCCGGCCTGCGGCCGCCAGCCGGTGCCCGAGCGGTACGGCCACGCACAGGTCCCCGGCCCAGATGCGGCGTGCGGCGAGGCCGTCGACGTCGTAGTCGGGCAGACCCGCGCCCGC
>NZ_JAUMSQ010000041.1:0-486 GCF_030519285.1 Mycolicibacterium arseniciresistens | reverse complement strand
CACCGTGGTGATCATGTTGACCGCGCCCAGGATGGTGCCCAGACCGCCGACGGCCAGGCCCATGATCCACAGGTCGCCGCCGGCGCCCGGTGAGTGGATGGCGTCGGTCAGCGGCGAATAGGCGGTCCAGCCGAAGTCGGCCGCGCCGCCGGGGGTGATGAAGCCGGCGATCGCGATCAGCGCGCCGAACAGGAACAGCCAGAACGAGAAGGCGTTGAGCCGGGGGAACGCCACGTCGGGCGCGCCGATCTGCAGCGGCAGCACCAGGTTGGCGAAGCCGAACACGATGGGCGTCGCGTAGAACAGCAGCATCACCGTGCCGTGCATGGTGAACAGCTGGTTGTACTGCTCGTTGGACAGGAACTGCAGGCCCGGCACCGTGAGCTCGGTGCGCATGAACAGCGCCATCAACCCGCCGATGAAGAAGAACACGAAGCAGGCGACGCAGTACATGATGCCGATCAGCTTGTGATCGGTGGTGGTGAC
>NZ_JAUMSQ010000409.1:0-5436 GCF_030519285.1 Mycolicibacterium arseniciresistens | reverse complement strand
CCGCCGTAGGCGTCCACCGCCACCGCGCGGGCCACCACCGCCCGCCGCCCCAGCGCCGCGTCCAGCGCCTGCCAGCTCAGGTCGTATCGCACGTGCAGGCGGTCCAGCCGGTTGGCGCTCCGGAAGGCCCAGCCGCCCACCAGCACGAGCGTCACCAACAGGAGTGTGACGAGGGTGATCAGCAGCCAGCCGGTCACGTCTTACCCCGGGACAGTTCGCTTTCGCCTGCCACCCGCACCTTGCGCCCCGACCCGGCCACCGTTTCGTAGACCCGCAGGATCTGGCGCGCCACCACCGACCAGTCGTAGCGGCGGACGGCGTCGGCGGCGGCCTCCACGTAGCGGCGCCGGACGTCGTCGTCGGCGAGCACCTCGATCAGCCCGGCGGCCAGCGCGTCGGCGTCGTCGACCGTCACCAACCGCCCGGCCGTCCCGTCGAGCAGCACCCGGCGGAACGCGTCGAGGTCGCTGGCGACCACCGCGGTGCCCGCGGCCATCGCCTCCACCAGCACGATGCCGAAGCTCTCGCCGCCGGTGTTGGGCGCGCAGTAGACGTCGGCGCTGCGCATCGCCGACGCCTTCGTCGCGTCGTCGACCTGCCCGAGGAACCGTAGATGCCCGGCGAGTTCCTTGGCGTCCTCGCGCAACTCGTCCTCGTCACCGCGGCCGACGACCAGGACCTCGATGTCGGGGAACCGCTCGACCAGCGCGGGCAACGCCCGCAGCAGGAGCGCCATGCCCTTACGGGGTTCGTCGAAGCGGCCCAGGAACAGCACCGACCGCCCGGGCCGCGGGTAGCCGTCCAGCAGCGGCGCCTCGGCGAAGGACGCCACGTCGACGCCGTTGGGGATCTCGACCGCGTCCGACCCCAGCGCCTCCATCTGCCAGCGCCGCGCCAGGTCCGACACGGCGATGCGGCCGACGATCTTCTCGTGGTACGGCCGCAGCAGTCCCTGAAAGACCGACAGCGTCAACGACTTCGTCGTCGAGGTGTGGAACGTCGCGACGATCGGCCCCTCGGCCGCCTGCAGCGCCAGCATCGACAGGCTCGGAGCGTTGGGCTCGTGCAGGTGCAGCACGTCGAAGTCGCCCTGCTGCAACCACTTCTTGACCTTGCGGTGGGTGGCGGGGCCGAACCGCAGCCGCGCCACCGACCCGTTGTACGGGATCGGCACCGCCTTGCCGCCGGACACCACGTAGTCGGGCAGTTCGACGTGCGGCGACGCCGGCGCCAGCACGCCGACCGTGTGACCGCCGGCGCGCATCACCTCGGCGAGCTGCAGCACGTGCGACTGGACCCCGCCGGGCACGTCGAACGAGTACGGGCACACCATGCCGATCCTCACCGCGCCTCCCGCAGGCGGGCCTGGCGCTCCTCCGACAGGTCCGCCAGCCACTGTGGCTGCATCATGTGCCAGTCGGCGGGGTGGGCGGCGATGTTGTCGGCGAACCGGTCGGCCAGGGCCTGTGTGACGACGGTGACGTCGCCCGAGGACACGTCCAGGGGCGGGAACACCCGCATCCCCCAGCCGTCGTCGGTGAACCAGCAGTGCACCGGCAGCAGCGCGGCCCCGGTCGCGATCGCGAGCTTCGCCGGACCGGCGGGCAGCCGGGTCGCCTCGCCGAACAGATCGACCTGCACGCCCGTGCGGGTCAGGTCCCGTTCCGCCATCAGGCACACCACGCCGTTGTCGGAGAGCCGTTCGCGCAGAACGTCATACGGCGGTCGCTCGCCGCCGGTGTGCGTGATCACCTCGAAGCCCAGGCTCTCCCGGTAGGCGATGAACCGGTTGGCCAGCGACTCGGGCTTGAGCCGCTCCGCCACGGTGGTGAAGGGGCCGTGGTTCTGCACCAGCCACACACCGGCCATGTCCCAGTTCCCGCTGTGCGGCAGCGCCAGCACGACCCCGCGGCCGGCGTCGAGTGCCTGCCACACGTGGTCGATGTCCTGCACCTCGAGCTGGCGGCCGATCTCCTCGTGGTCCATCGTCGGCAGCCGGAACGCCTCGCGCCAGTACCGGGCGTAGGACGACAGTGACGCGTCGACCAGCGTCGCAGGCACATCGGCGGGTGACGTGCCGATCACCCGCGCCAGGTTCTTGCGCAGCTGCTCCGGACCGCCGCCACGCGCGGCGTACCAGGCCCCTAGGTCGAAGGTGTTGCGCGCCACGAGTTCCGGCATGGCGCGCACGAGCCGCCAGCCGCTGGCATAGCCGAGATCCGTCAGCCGGCCGCCGAGGCTCACCGCTCGCTCGTCCCCGGATCCCCGCCCCGGTCGGTGTCGTCGGCGCCCTCGTTCACGTTCCCGGCGCCCGCATCGTCCTTCGTGGGTATCGGATCCATCGCACCCGGCGACAGCCGCACCGAGTGCAGCCGCTGCAGCACCGTCACCACGCTCGCGACGGCCAGCACCCACATCGCCACCTGCACCAGCCACGGCACGTGCAGGAACGGCACGCCCGACAGCCCGGTGCCGGTCAGCACGATGACCAGCCGTTCCGGCCGCTCGATGAGGCCGCCGTCGCCCTTGAGGCCGCTGGCCTCGGCGCGTGCCTTGATGTAGGAGATCACCTGTGAGGTGACCAGGCAGATCAGCGTGGCGACCACCAGTGCGGGGCTGTCCAGGCCGAACGCCGCCCACCAGGCCAGACCGCAGAAGATCGCGCCGTCGGCGATGCGATCGCAGATCGCGTCGAGTGCGGCCCCGAACCGGGTGCCGCCGCCGCGTTCGCGCGCCATCGCGCCGTCGAGCATGTCGGCGAGCACGAAGAAGGCCACCGCGAAGGCGCCCCACCACAGCTGGCCGATCGGGAACAGCGTCAACGCCGCGATCACGCTGCCCGCGGTGCCCAGGATGGTGATGCTGTCGGGGGTGAGCCCGACACGCAACGCGCCCTTGGCGATCGGGCGCGACAGTTTCGTGTACGCCGCCCGCGTCATCAGATAGAAGTTGCTCAGTTCTCCGACCCCCCGGTCCGCGCCGACTGGCCCGCCCACTCGGTGGCCAGCAGTTCGCGGGTCTCCCGCAGCAGCTGCGGGATGATCTTCGACCCGCCGATGATGGTGATGAAGTTGGCGTCGCCGCCCCACCGCGGCACCACGTGCATGTGCAGGTGCTCGGCCAGCGACCCGCCGGCCGAGTGCCCGAGGTTGAGCCCGACGTTGAAGCCGTGCGGACTGGACACAGACTTGATCACCCGGATCGCCTGCTGGGTGAACGACATCAGTTCGGCGCTTTCCTCGTCGGTGAGGTCCTCGAGCTCGGAGACCCGCCGGTACGGCACCACCATGAGGTGGCCGGGGTTGTACGGGTAGAGGTTGAGCACCGCGTACACCTGGTCGCCGCGTGCCACCACCAGGCCGTCCTCGTCGGGCATGGTGGGGATGTCGGTGAACGGCTGCGACGACATCGACGAGCCGGACCCCTTCTTCATGGGAGCCTCGGCGATGTAGCTCATCCGGTGCGGCGTCCACAGCCGCTGCAGGTGATCGGGGTCGCCGACGCCGTGGTCGACGATGGAGCGGTCGTCTTCGTGGCTCGCGTCCCGTGTCACGTCTGCGCGCCCACCTTGACGAGATCGGCTGTCGGAGCGACATTCTCGCGATCTGCGATCCACTTCACGATGGTCGCCACCGCCTCGTCGCGAGGCACTCCGTTGATCTGCGTGCGGTCGCCGAACCGGAAGCTCACCGCCCCGGCGTCGACGTCCTTGTCGCCGGCCAGCAGCATGAACGGCACCTTCTGGTTGGTGTGGTTGACGATCTTCTTGGCCATCCGGTCGTCGCTGGCGTCCACCTCGACACGCACTCCGCGGGCCCGCAGCGCGGCGGCCACCTCGTCGAGGTAGGCCACGTGCGCGTCGGCGACCGGCACCCCGACCACCTGCACCGGGGCCAGCCACGCCGGGAAGGCCCCGGCGTAGTGCTCGGTGAGGATGCCGAAGAACCGCTCGATGGAACCGAACAACGCACGGTGGATCATCACCGGGCGCTGCCTGCTGCCGTCGGCGGCGGTGTACTCGAGTTCGAAGCGCTCGGGGAAGTTGAAGTCCAGCTGGATCGTCGACATCTGCCAACTGCGACCCAGCGCGTCGCGCGCCTGCACCGAGATCTTCGGGCCGTAAAACGCCGCGCCACCCGGATCGGGCACCAGCTCCAGGCCCGACTCGGCGGCAACCTCTGCCAGGGTGGAGGTCGCCTCGTCCCAGATCTCGTCGGAGCCGACGAACTTCTTCGGGTCCTTCGTCGACAGCTCGAGGTAGAAATCCTGCAGGCCGTAGTCGCCGAGCAGGTCGAGGATGAACTGCAGCAGCGACGCGAGCTCGCCGCGCATTTGGTCGCGGGTGCAGAAGATGTGCGCGTCGTCCATCGTCAGGCCGCGCACCCGGGTCAGGCCGTGCACGACGCCGGACTTCTCGTAGCGGTACACCGCGCCGAACTCGAACGCCCGCAACGGGAGTTCGCGGTAGGACCGCCCCCTCGCCCGGAAGATCAGGCAGTGCATCGGGCAGTTCATCGGTTTGAGGTAGTAGTCCTGGCCGGGCTTGCGCACCGTGCCGTCCTCGTTGAACTCGGCGTCGATGTGCATCGGCGGGAACATCCCGTCGGCGTACCAGTCGAGGTGCCCCGAGGTGTGGAACAGCTGGGCCTTGGTGATGTGCGGGGTGTTGACGAATTCGTAGCCCGCCTCGATGTGCTTGCGGCGGGAGTAGTCCTCCAGCTCGCGCCGCACGATGCCACCCTTCGGGTGGAAAACCGGTAGGCCGGAACCGATTTCGTCGGGGAAGCTGAACAGGTCGAGTTCGGATCCGAGCCTGCGGTGGTCGCGGCGCTGGGCCTCCTCGAGCAGTTCGAGGTGCCGGTCGAGCGCCTCCTGGGACTCCCATGCCGTGCCGTAGATGCGTTGCAGGCTTGCGTTCTCCTGGTCGCCGCGCCAGTAGGCGGCCGAACTGCGCGTCAGCTTGAACGCCGGAATGTACTTGGTGGTCGGGATGTGCGGGCCCCGGCACAGATCGCCCCAGATACGTTCCTGGGTACGGGGATTGAGGTTGTCGTAGGCGGTCAGCTCGTCGCCGCCGACCTCCATCACCTCGGGATCGCCGGACTTGTCGTCGACGAGTTCGAGCTTGAAGGGTTCGGCGGCGAGTTCGGCGCGCGCCTCGTCCTTGGATGCGTAGACACGCCGGGAGAACAGCTGACCGTCCTTGACGATCTTGCGCATCCGCTTCTCCAGCGCCTCCAGGTCCTCCGGAGTGAATGCGCGCGGCACGTCGAAGTCGTAGTAGAAGCCGTCGGTGATCGGCGGGCCGATGCCCAGCTTGGCTTCGGGGAACATCTGCTGCACGGCCTGGGCGAGCACGTGGGCGGCCGAGTGCCGGATGACGCTGCGGCCGTCCTCGGTGTCGGCCGTCACCGGCGTGACGTCGGCGTCGGCGTC
>NZ_JAUMSQ010000408.1:0-3597 GCF_030519285.1 Mycolicibacterium arseniciresistens | reverse complement strand
GTGCCGCCTCGCCCGCCGGGATCGACATGTCGAGCCGCATCTCGATGCGCTCCACCCGCTGCAGCAGCGCCGACTCGGTGTCACTGGCCGACGGCAGCAGCAGCCGCGCACACACCACCTCGAGCAGCAGTCGCGGCGCGGTCGCACCGCGCATCTCGCCGAGGCCGGCGTGCACCACCTCGGCGAACCGGGTCAGCGTCGCCGTGCCCAGCCGCTCGGCCTGCTCGCGCATGCGTTCCAGCACGTCACCGGGAGCGTCGACCACCCCGCGTGCGGCGGCGTCGGGCACCGCCTGCAGCACGATCAGGTCACGGAAGCGTTCCAGCAGGTCGGTGGCGAACCGGCGTGGATCGTGGCCGGCGTCGATCACGGCCTCGACGGCGCCGAACAGCGCTGCGGCGTCACCGGCGGCCAGCGCGTCGACGGCGTCGTCGATGAGGGCGACGTCGGTGGCGCCGAGCAGCGCGAGCGCCCGGGCGTACTGCACGTGGTTGCCCTCGGCGCCGGCGAGCAGCTGGTCGAGCACCGACAGCGTGTCGCGCGGTGATCCCCCGCCGGCGCGGATGACCAGCGGGTAGACGACGTCGTCGACCTGCACACCCTCCTGGCCGCAGATCCGTTCCAGCAGCGTCCGCATCGTCTTGGGTGCGAGCAGCCGGAAGGGGTAGTGGTGCGTCCGCGAGCGGATGGTCGGCAGCACCTTCTCCGGCTCGGTGGTCGCGAACACGAAGATCAGGTGGTCCGGTGGCTCCTCGACGATCTTGAGCAGCGCGTTGAAGCCCGCGGTGGTGACCATGTGCGCTTCGTCGACGATGAAGATGCGGTAGCGGGAGTGCGCCGGAGCGTAGAAGGCGCGGTCGCGCAGCTCGCGGGTGTCGTCCACGCCGCCGTGGCTGGCCGCGTCGAGTTCCACCACGTCGACGCTGCCCGGGCCGTTGGGCGCCAGTGCCACACACGAGTCGCACACGCCGCACGGCGTGGGCGTGGGCCCCTGCACGCAGTTCAGCGAGCGAGCCAGGATGCGTGCCGACGAGGTCTTCCCGCAGCCGCGCGGACCCGAGAACAGGTAGGCGTGGTTGATGCGGCCCGCCGACAGCGCGGTCGACAGCGGTTCGGTGACGTGCTCCTGACCCACCACCTCCGCGAAGGTCGCCGGTCGGTACTTGCGGTAGAGCGCCACGCTCAGCAGGCTACCGACGCGGACCGACGACTGTGCACGCTAGGTTGCGAGCAGGGACTCGGTCGCTGCGAGCAGCGCACAGGTGGCCAGTCCGTCGATCGCCTCACGCAGGTCCGGCAGCGCCGGAAAGGTCGGCGCGATGCGGATGTTCTTGTCGTCGGGATCTTTTCGGTACGGGAACGACGCGCCCGCCTCGGTCACGGCGATGCCGGCGTCCTTGGCCAGCGCGACCGTGCGGCGGGCGGTGCCGGGCCAGACGTCGAGGCTGACGAAGTAGCCGCCCTTGGGGTCGGTCCACGACGCGATCTTCGACTCGCCGAGCCGGTCCTCGAGGATCTCGGCGACCAGTGCGAACTTCGGCGCCAGCAGTTCCTGGTGGCGCTGCATCTGCAGCCGCACGCCGTCGGCGTCGCCGAAGAACCGCAGGTGCCGCAGCTGGTTGACCTTGTCCGGGCCGATCGACTTCTTGCCCGCGTACTGCAGGTACCACGCGATGTTGCCCAGCGAGCCGCCGAAGAAGCTGACCCCGGCGCCGGCGAAGGTGATCTTCGAGGTCGAGGCGAACACCAGCGGTCGGTTCTGATTGCCGGCCGCCGCGGCCAGCCCCAGCACGTCGACCTGCCGCGGGAAGTCGTGGGTGAGCGTGTGCACCGCGTAGGCATTGTCCCAGAAAAGCCGGAAATCGCTTGCGGCCGTGCGCATCTGAACCAGCCGCCGAACCGTCTCCCAGGAGTACGTGACACCGGTGGGATTGGCGAACACCGGCACGCACCACATGCCCTTGATCGCCGGGTCGGCGGCGACGAGCTCCTCGATGAGGTCGACGTCGGGGCCGTCCTCGCGCATCGGCACGGTGATCATCTCGATGCCGAGGCTCTCGGTGATCGCGAAGTGGCGGTCGTAGCCCGGCGCGGGGCACAGGAATTTGACCTGCGGCTCGTCCTTCCAGGGCCGCGGCGAGTCGACGGTGCCGTGCAGCAGCGAGAACACCACCGCGTCGTGCATGAACTCCAGGCTGGCGTTGTTGCCTGCGATCAGGTTCGGCACCTGGATGCCCAGCAGTTCCCCGAAGATGGCGCGCAGTTCGGGCAGCCCGTGCAGGCCGCCGTAGTTGCGGGTGTCGGTGCCGTCGCCGTCGCGGTAGTCCCCGGCGGGCAGGCTCAACAATTCGTTGGACAGGTCGAGCTGGGCCGGCGACGGCTTGCCGCGGGTGAGGTCCAACAGCAGCTTCTTGGCCTGCAGCTCGGCGTAATTGCGCTGCTGCAGTTCGTGCTGGGCGGCCAGTTCGTCGCGGCCGAGGGACTGGAACGACACCGCGAGCCTTTCACCGACATGAGCGAGAACCAAGGGGACCCCGCGCACCCGCCAGAGCCCGTTGACCCTTGCTGCCTTCCGGCCCTGGGGGAGTTCACAGGATGGACGCCGCGCGGGGTCCGCCCTGAGTGTAATACCCGCGCCGGAACCGGAGCACCAGCCCGGTCGGCTACGATGGCCCGCGGAGGATTCGCCTAGTGGCCTATGGCGCTCGCCTGGAACGCGGGTTGGGTTAACAGCCCTCAGGGGTTCAAATCCCCTATCCTCCGCACTCGGTCCCGGGGTGTGACCGGCACAAACGAACCGGTCACACCCCGTGACCAGAGAACTCGAGGAGGAGTATGCGGCGCTCGGTCGCGGTGACGTGGCACGCATCGTTCTCATTGATCGCTGCGCTTCTGTACTTCTTCTTCGTGCTGCCGCGGTGGTACGAGCTGATGGGCGAGACCTCCCACACGCTGGGCACCGTGTTGCGCATCGTGGCGGGCGCGCTGATCGGGCTCGCCGCACTGCCGGTCGTGTTCACGCTGCAGCGCACCCGTCGCCCCGAATTCCAGACGCCACGGCTCGCGCTCGGCCTGCGTACCTGGTCAGCGGCGCTGCACGTGCTGGCGGGCGTGCTGATCATCGGCGCGGCCGTCAGCGAGATCTGGTTGAGCCTCGACTCCGCAGGTTCGTGGCTGTTCGGGATCTACGGCGCGGCCGCCGCGATCGCGGTGCTCGGTGCGCTCGCCTTCCACCTGGCCTTCGTCGCCGAACTGCCCCCGCCGCCGCCGAAGCCGCTCAAGCCGAAGAAGGCCTCGGTCAACCGGCGCGGCCGCAGGAAGGCCGCTGAGACCGAAGACACAGCGGACACAGAAGACACCGACGACGTCGAGGACACCGGCGCCGACGAGACGACCGAGGAAGCCGCGGACGACCAGCCGGCCGAGGTCACCGCCGAGGAGCCCGCGGAGTCCGACGCCGACGAGGTGACCCGCGAACCGACCGCTGACCAGGCATCCGAGGAGCCGACCGGCGATCCGGAGGCCGACACGGGCGGCCGGTTGCGCAACCGGCGACCCTCAGGCAGTCGCCGCCGCCGACTGCGCGGCGGCGTCGCG
>NZ_JAUMSQ010000407.1:0-1842 GCF_030519285.1 Mycolicibacterium arseniciresistens | reverse complement strand
GGAGCCGACCGGCGATCCGGAGGCCGACACGGGCGGCCGGTTGCGCAACCGGCGACCCTCAGGCAGTCGCCGCCGCCGACTGCGCGGCGGCGTCGCGGTCGAGGACTGACGCAAGTCTGACGACGAGCCCTCCGAGCCGCGCGCGCGGTTGGTTCTTCGACAGCCTGGGTATTTGACCGCCACTATGGACCACATGGCCGTTCCCCAGTCGCGTCGACGACCGCTGACGATCCTGACCGTGCTGGCCGCTGTGCTGGCAATGGTCGCACCCGCGTTCGCCGGCACGGCGCTGGCCGCTCCCGCCGACCCGGTGGCGGCGTCCGCGCAGGTGGAGCCCGCCGTGGTGCGGCTGGACACGGAGATCGACTACCAGAACGTCTTCGGGACCGGGACCGGCATCGTCCTCGATCCGGGCGGTCAGGTGCTGACCAACTACCACGTCGTCCAGGGCGCCGACCGGATCAGTGCCAGTGTGGCCGGCCGCTCCTATCCGGCCCAGCTGGTGGGCTACAACCGCGGCCAGGATGTCGCCGTGCTGCAGCTTCTCGGCGCGGGTGGGCTGCCGGTGGCGCCGATCGGCGACTCGTCGGCGCTGGTCCCGGGCGAACCGGTGGTGGCGCTCGGCAACGCCGACGGCAGCGGAGCACCGCTGACCCGCGAAGTCGGGACGGTCACCGCCTTCGGCCGCACGGTCGAGGCCGAGGACGCGCTGACCGGCAGTTCGGACGAGCTGAACGGGCTCATCGAGTTCGCGGCTCCGGTGCGCGCCGGTGACTCGGGCGGGCCGGTGGTCAACGGCGCCGGGCAGGTCGTCGGCATCACCACCGCTGCGTCGGTGAACTACCAGCTGGGGCCCGGCGGCAAGGGCTTCGCGATCCCGATCAACGATGCGATCGGCATCGCCGGCCAGATCCGCAGCCTGGTGCCCTCGGAGTCGATCCACATCGGTCCGCCGTCACTGCTGGGCGTCGGTGTGCGCACCGCTCCGCGCAGCGGCCCCGGCGTGATCATCCAGGAGGTGCTGCGCGGCGGTCCTGCCGAGCAGGCCGGACTGCTCGACGGTGACGTCCTCACCACGATCGACGGCAGCCCGATCGGCACCGCGACCGACCTGACCTTCGTCCTCGACCGGCACTACCCGGGCGACGTGATCGACCTGACCTGGATCGACCGGAGCGGTCAGGAACGGACCGGCAAGGCCACCCTCACCGCCGGCTGACCTCCCCCAGTAGCCGCTCGAGTCCGGCGATCGCCAAGTCGAGTTCGAACTCGAACTGACCGTCGTCGGACGCCGACGCCGCGGCCAGCACCCTGCGCAGTGCCGGGTAGTCCGCGTCTGCCGCGCGTAGCAGGGCCGCGCGGGTCTCCGCCTCGTGCCTGTCGTGCACCGACGTGTGGGTGGCCTCCTGGGCGGCCGACTGGGCGATGTTGGCCACGGCGGTGACGCCTCGGCGCGCATCGTCGACGCCGAACCCGGCGGTCAGCATCGCGTCGAGCACGCGTTCGGCCAGCGCGAGCACGGCGGTGGCACCGACACCGTGGAACGGCGAGTGGTCGACCGCGCTGCTCATCTGGACGCCGACCTGGATCAGGCCGTCCCGGAACGCGAACGCATAGGAGCGCAGCACCACACGCCAGTCGCCGTCCTCGGGCAGCTCCACACGGCGGAGCTCCGACTCGAACCGGTCGAGCACCACCAGCGTGAGCAGCCCCTGCCGGTCACCGACGTAGTAGTGCAGCGCCTTGCGGCTGACGCCCAGGGCGTCGGCCACCCCCTGCATGGTCAGGCCGCGGCCCGCCGTCCGGGCGGCCGCGACGATCTGCTCGCGGTCGAGGCGGGCC
>NZ_JAUMSQ010000406.1:0-2722 GCF_030519285.1 Mycolicibacterium arseniciresistens | reverse complement strand
GTCGAAACGGGTGCGGGCCCCGACGCCGCACCGCAACGCCAGGTCGCGGGCCTGGGCGATCGCCACCGCGGAGACGTCGACACCGAGGACGTCCATGCCGCGGCGCGCCAGCCACACCGTGGTCCGACCCTGTCCGCACGCCAGGTCGAGGGCCCGCCCGGTGCGCGGGAACACCGATTCGTGCGTCGCAAATTCGTCCGGCGCGGACACCGCGCCGGCGTCCACCGCCGGCCGCGCGGCGTAGCGCTCGTCCCAGCGGGCCCGGTCGCGTGCGGTCATCACGGGCAAACCTACCCAGCGGGGGCTGCCGCAACTTACTACCGGCCGGTAAGGTTGGGGGGCGCCGCGACCGACCGAGGAGGTCCAAGGTGGAGCTCGAGTACATGGAACTGCACGGCGAGCGGGTGGCCTACCGCGACGCCGGCGAGGGCGAGACGCTCCTGCTGATCCACGGGATGGCGGGCAGCTCGCAGACCTGGCGCGAGGTGATGCCCCGACTGTCGCGGCACTACCGCGTCATCGCTCCCGACATGCTCGGTCACGGGCAGAGCGGGAAGCCCCGCACCGACTACTCGCTCGGCGCGTTCGCGGTCTGGTTGCGCGACTTCCTCGACGAGCTGGGCGTGGAGAGCGTCACCATCGTCGGCCACTCCCTGGGCGGCGGGATCGCTATGCAGTTCCTCTATCAGCATCCCGAGTACTGCAACCGGTTGGTGCTGATCAGCAGTGGCGGCCTCGGCCAGGACGTGGGCTGGATCCTGCGGCTGTTGTCCGCCCCGGGCGCTGAGCTCGTGATGCCCGTGATCGCGCCGTCCCCGGTGCTGGCCGCGGGGAACAAGGTGCGGTCCTGGCTGAGCTCGGCCGGGCTGCGGTCACCGCGCGGCGCCGAGATCTGGAACGCCTACTCGTCGTTCGCCGACCGCCAGACCAGGGACGCGTTCCTCAAGACGCTTCGCTCGGTGGTCGACTACCGCGGACAGGCGGTCAGCGCACTGAGCCGGCTGCAGTTGCGCACCGAGCTGCCGTCGCTGGCCATCTGGGGTGAACGCGACGAGATCATCCCGGTCCAGCACGCGCACGATGCTCAGGCGGTGCGGCCGGGCAACCGCCTCGAGGTGTTGCCCGACGTCGGGCACTTCGCCCACGTCGAGGCGCCCAATCAGGTCATCGACCTGATCGAGGATTTCATCGCCACGACCACCCCGGCCCTGCGGACCGCCGGTCGCTGAGTCCTACCAGTGGTTGACCTTGCCCGGATTGACCGGCCAGTGTCCCGGAGGACCGTTGAACGGCCACGGCCCGTCCTTGAGATGACCCGGCGGCGGCAGACACCCGGGCCCCGGCGGATCGATCCACGGCGCGAAGCAACCGCGGGGGTCCGCACCTGCGGGGGCAACCGGGTTCACCACCGCCCCGGCGGCGAGCAGCCCGGCCAGCATGGCGCCGGCGGCAATTTTCTTGATCACGATGCACCTCCTCGAGCAGACGCTCGTTGAGTCGGATCCCGACCTCTGCGAATACCCACATCACCGCGTTGCCACGCCGCTTGTGGACCTGCAATTCAGATAAGTGTTCTTACAACTGCCGATTCCCGATCCGCCCCGGACCCCGGGCTGATACTCGAAACGGCGGCGAGTGGTCTGACTGATCCGAGAGCCCGACATTTGCGACTCCCTAGACCGGCCACGGCCAGTTGCGGCTCAGACCGGCCGCGGCCAGGTGCGGCCGGCGATCGCAGGAAGGGAGTCGGGAGATGTCGGACGAGACGGAACGCAATATCGAGGTGATCAAGAGGGGTTACGAGGCCTTCGCGGCCGGTGATGTCGACACGGTGATGAGCCTGTTCGACGACGGTCTCGAGTGGATCCAGCCGGGCAACAGCGCGGTCAGCGGTACCTACCACGGGAAGGCCGAGCTCGGGGAACTGCTCGGCCGGATGGCGGAGAAACAGACCACGGTGAAGGTGAACCGCCTGCTGGGCGACGGAGACACGGTGGTCGCGCTCACCGACGTCACCTCTGATGGTGAGCTCAGCCACGACGCGGACGTGTTCACGCTGCGCGACGGGAAGACCGTTCGGGTCGAGATCTACGCCGACACGGCGATGATGGAGCGCGTCTACGGCACCAAGGAGGTGTCGGCGACCGGGTAGCCGCCCGCGGGGGCCGCGCTAGTCCCGCGCGGCCGCGCCGGTCGTAGGGACCGGCCGGCTGATCGCGGGTCCTCGACGCGCGGCCCCCCACAGCCCCACCCCGATGCCGACGACCGCACCGCCGAGTCCGATGATCTGCTGGCCGCGCTTGAGGTCGTCGTGCACGCTCATGCCACCGAGCAGGTCGGCGGCGTCGGCGCCACCGGAGGCGAGGAACCAGCCCCGGGTGTCGCGTCCCCGCAGGCCCGCAGCCAGGAGCAGGCCGCCGATCAGGGCGTCGCGATAGCCCATGGACCGCAACAGGAGTCGCGCCGAGGGTCCCGGATCGTCGGGCTCTCCCCACAGCCGGTTGGCCCGCAGCGGGTCGGCGAGGAACGACACGCCGGATGCCAGCCGTATGCTGCCTGCGACGACAGCGGCTCGGTCGATGATCATGAGGGGCAGCCTATGACCAACGACCCGCCGGGATGCTCAGAACGCGCTCACCTGCCGAAACCGGCGTCGCGCAGCGCCTGCGCCATCGACCCGGCGGGCCGGGCCGGCTCGCGGCCACCGGAATCCTTGCCGCGG
>NZ_JAUMSQ010000405.1:0-2760 GCF_030519285.1 Mycolicibacterium arseniciresistens | reverse complement strand
CGCGCTCACCTGCCGAAACCGGCGTCGCGCAGCGCCTGCGCCATCGACCCGGCGGGCCGGGCCGGCTCGCGGCCACCGGAATCCTTGCCGCGGGCCGGGTTCCGGCGCTCCTGACCATTCCGGCTGCCGGCATCGCGGCGCGGCGCCGCAGTGTCCCCGCGCGGGCTGCGCCCGCCCCGGCCCTGCTCCGGCGCGTCCTTCAGCCGCATCGTCAGTGCGATGCGCTGGCGGTCGAGGTCGACGTCGACCACCTTCACCCGGACCACCTGCCCCGACCGCACCACCTCGTGCGGGTCGGACACGAAGCGGTCGGCCAACGCGGAGACGTGCACCAGGCCGTCCTGGTGGACGCCCACGTCCACGAAGGCACCGAACGCCGCGACATTGGTCACCACACCTTCGAGCACCATGCCGGCCTTCAGGTCGGCCACCTTCTCGACACCTGCGGCGAAGGTGGCGGTGGTGAAGGCCGGACGCGGGTCTCGGCCGGGCTTCTCCAGTTCGGCGATGATGTCGGTGACAGTGGGCACGCCGAACCGGTCGTCGGCGAAATCGGCGGGTGCGAGCGAGCGCAGAGTGCGTGCGTCGCCGATCAGCTCGGCGAGCGTGACCTTCGAGCGGTCCAGGATCTTGCGCACCACCGGGTACGACTCGGGGTGCACACCAGAGGCGTCGAGCGGGTCGTCGCCGCCGGTGATCCGCAGGAATCCCGCGCACAGCTCGAAGGCCTTGGGCCCCAGCCGCGGCACGTCGAGCAGCGCTTTGCGGTGCGGGAAGGGTCCGGCCTTCTCGCGGTGGCTGACGATCGCCTCGGCGAGTGACTCGCTGACGCCGGAGACCCGGGCGAGCAGCGGCACCGACGCGGTGTTCAGGTCGACGCCCACCGCGTTCACTGCGTCCTCGACCACGGCGTCGAGGCTGCGGGCGAGGGTGCCGGGCGTGACGTCGTGCTGGTATTGACCGACACCGATGGACTTCGGTTCGATCTTGACCAGTTCGGCCAGCGGATCCTGCAGCCGCCGCGCGATCGACACCGCGCCGCGCAGTGTCACGTCGAGGGCGGGCAGCTCCCGGGCGGCATATGCCGAGGCCGAGTACACCGACGCGCCCGCCTCGCTGACCATCGCCTTGACCGGCGCGTCGGCACCCGAGGCGCGGATGTCGGCGATCAATTCGGTTGCCAGGGCGTCGGTCTCGCGTGACGCGGTGCCGTTGCCGACCGCGATCAGGGTCACCTTGTGACGGGCGACCAGGGCGGCCAGGGTGGCCTTGGCGATGTCCCATTGCTTCTGCGGCTGGTGCGGATAGATCGCACAGGTGTCGAGCACTTTGCCGGTGCCGTCCACCACCGCGACCTTGACGCCGGTCCGGAAACCGGGGTCGAGGCCGAGCGTGGTGCGCGCCCCCGCCGGCGCGGCCAGCAGCAGGTCCTTGAGGTTGCGTGCGAACACTGCCACCGCGTCCTCCTCGGCGCGCTGCCGTAGTTTGATCCGCGCGTCCACCGAGGCCGAGAACATCAGCCGGGTGCGCCAGGCCGTCCGCACCGTGGCGGCCAGCCACGGTGTCGCAGGTGCCGCCGCACCCATGTCGACACCGAGCGTGCGGGCGATCATCGCCTGGTAGGCGTCGTCCTCGCCGCCGTCGAAGGTCAGCGACAGCGCCTCCTCCTTCTCTCCCCGCAGCACGGCGAGCACCCGGTGGGACGGCATCTTCTCCAGCGGTTCGGCGAAGTCGAAGTAGTCTCGGAACTTCTGCGCCGCTGGGGTTTTCGCGGCGTCCTCCGACCAGGGCCGGGTGCGCAGCGTGCCATCGGCCCAGAACTTGGTGCGGATCGCGCCGACCAGTTCGGCATCCTCGGCGGCACGTTCGACGAGGATGTGCCGCGCGCCGTCGAGGGCGGCGGCCACGTCGGGGACCGCGTCGCCGAGGTGGTCGGCGGCCAGTGTCTCCGGCACCTGCCCGGGGTCGGCCAGGAGCCGGTCGGCCAGTGGTTCGAGACCTGCCTCGCGGGCGATCTGTGCCTTGGTGCGCCGCTTGGGCTTGTAGGGCAGGTAGATGTCCTCGACCCGCGACTTGGTGTCGGCGGCCAGCAGCGCCGCCCGCAGGTCGTCGGTGAGCTTGCCCTGCTCTTCGATGGAGGCCAGCACGGTGGCGCGCCGCTGGTCGAGCTCGCGCAGGTAGCTCAGACGCTCCTCGAGGGTCCGCAGCTGGGTGTCGTCGAGGCTGCCGGTGACCTCCTTGCGGTACCGCGCGATGAACGGGACGGTCGCACCCTCGTCGAGCAGCCGGACGGCGGCCGCCACCTGGGCCTCCCGTACGGCGAGTTCCTCAGCGAGACGGGCGTTTACCGATACGACGGCAGGGCTCGAAGTCACGCCGAGACCCTACCGAACGCCGCCGACATGTCACGGCGGGCGGCCGGGGCGTGTCGCGGCCGGCCGTTATCGTCGGGCGATGCCCCTGCAGAACCGGGTCACACCGGACGGAGACATCATCGCCACCGAGGCGAGGGGCACGCTGATGGGCAACCGGGGCGTCCTGCACGACGCGGACCGCCGCATCGTCCGCAGGTCGCGCAACCGGATGTGGTTGATCTGCCTGCTCGAGTTCCGCGAGCGCAGGCGGTCGGTGATGACGCCGGGCAGCTACACCGAACTCTTCTTCCTCGACGAGGCCGTCGCGCTGGCCGCGGGTCACCGGCCGTGCGCGGAGTGCCGCCGCGACCGGTACCGGGCGTTCCTCGACGCCTCGCGCGTCGGC
>NZ_JAUMSQ010000404.1:0-5533 GCF_030519285.1 Mycolicibacterium arseniciresistens | reverse complement strand
GGGGTTCTCCCCGACGTTCCGGGAGGGTTCGAGTGCCAAGGCGCCGGCGTCCGGCATCCCCGCCGCGGCCGCCGCTGCGGCGCTGTCGGCCGCGGAGCGGCGGAAACGGCGGCGCAAGAAGGTCGCCGAGGTCAAGGGGCGCGGATACGCCGACGCCTACATGGACTACGAGGACGAGCCTGACGGCGAGACGCCGTCGGCCGATGAGCCGCGGGTGAGTGCGTCGACCCGCGGTGGCGGGCCGATGGGGTTCAGCGGTACCGCGGGCCGCTCCGATGCCGCCGCTGCGGGGCTGACGACGGTGTCCACCGATGCGTTCGACGGGGGCCCGGTGGTGCCGATGCTGCCCACGTCGTGGGAGCCCGAGCAGGACGGCCCGGAGGGGGGATCGCGCAACTGAGCGACGTGCTGGGGGACAGTCTGTTTCGAACGAATATGGGTGAAGGGAAGCAATAGATGAGCATGTTGGATGCGCACATTCCGCAGTTGGTGGCCTCTGAGGCCGCGTTCGGCGCCAAGACGGCGCTGATGCGTTCGACCATGGCGCAGGCCGAGCAGGCGGCGACGTCGGCGCAGGCGTTTCACATGGGTGAGTCGTCGGCGGCGTTCCAGGCCGCGCACATGCGGTTCATCGAGGTGTCGGCCAAGGTGAACGCACTGTTGGACATCGCGCAGGTGAACCTGGGCGACGCCGCAGGCACCTACGTGGCCGAGGACGCCGCGGCCGCGTCGACCTACACCGCGATCTGACCGGGTTTACAGGCGAACGAAAGGATTTGTGATGTCTCAGATCATGTACAACTACCCGGCGATGATGGCTCACGCCGGAGAGATGTCGACCTATGCCGGCGCGATGCACGCGGTGGGCGCGGACATCGCCAGCGAGCAGGCAGCGCTGGCCGGTGCGTGGCAGGGCGACACGGGTATGACGTACCAGGCGTGGCAGGCGCAGTGGAACATGGCGCTCGAGGAGTTGGTGCGCGCCTACCGGGCGATGGCGTCGACCCACGAGATGAACACCGCGTCGATGAACGCGCGCGACATGGCCGAAGGCGCCAAGTGGGGGGCATGAGCCACCGCTGGCAAACCGGGGCCGGCGTCAGGCTCAGTGAGTCCTAACGCCGTCGAACTGACCGTCGAGCAGGCGTGGTTCGTCGCCGACACCCTCGGTGCGGGTTCCTTTCCGTGGGTGTTGGCGATCACGCCGCCGTACAGCGACATGTCTCAACGGTCCCAGTTCGTCGCCGAACGCACCGCCGAGTTGACCGCACTCGGGGTGATGAACGCCGACGGGATGATCGATTCCGCGGTGGCACAGTGGGTCCGGGTGACGACGCGCGCCGAGCAGTGGCTCGATCTGCGCTTCGTCTCCGGGCCGGGCGATCTGCTGCGCGGTGTGATCGCGCGCCGCGAGGGCCGCACCGTGGTGGTACTGCGCAACGCCCACCTCGTGACGTTCACGGAGATGGCGATCGACCACCCGCATGCGCTGGTTCCGGTGCTGGCCGTCGGACTGTCGGGGCGCAAACCCGCCCACTTCGACGAGTTCGCCCTGCCGGCTGCGCTGGGCGCCCGTTCCGATCAGCAGATCCGCGACGGTGTTCCGCTGGCTGAGGTGCTGGACTTCCTCGGGATCCCGGCGTTCGCCCGGCCGGTCGTCGAGGCCGCCTTCGCCGACACCAGAACGTATGTGGAGATCGTCGCGGGCGAGCACCGTGACGGCCACCGCGTCACCACCAGCGTCGGCGTGAGCATCGTCGACACCGTCGCCGGCCGGGTGTTGGTCAGCCCGGCCATGGCGTTCGACGGGGAATGGGTCTCCACCTTCGCCCCGGGTACCCCGTTCGCGATCGCTGCCGCCGTGGAGCGGCTGACCGGTTCGCTGCCCAGCGGACCCTGGTTCCCCGACCTCAACCTCACCCGCGACTTCGACGCGGAGACAACCGAAGACACAACGAGAGATCCGAGAAACGAGCAATGTCCGACAACACTGTGATGCCGATCGTGCGCGTGGCCGTCCTCGCGGCCGGCGACGATGGCGGCCGGCTGACCGAGGTCGCGCTTCCTGCCGACCTGCCGCTGCGCGAGATCCTGCCCGCGGTCCAGCGCCTGGTGCTGTCGGCAGGCGGTTCAGACGACGCCGAGGTGCCCGACCCGGTGCGGCTGAGCCTGGCACCCATCGGAGGGGCGCCGTTCAGCCTGGACGCCACGCTGGACACCGTGGGCGTTGTCGACGGTGATCTCCTTGCGCTGCAGCCGGTCCCGGCGGGCACCCCGGCGCCGCGCATCGTCGAGGACATCGCCGACGCCGCCGTCATCTTCTCGGCGGCACGCGCCAAGCCGTGGGGCATCGCCCAGATCCAGCGCGGCGCGACGTTCGCGGTGCTCGGCCTGGTGCTCATCGCCACGGCCCTGTCCGTGACGCACCGGGTGGTCACCGACGAACTGGTCGGACTCTTCACCGTCTGCGGACTGGCCCTGGCCACCGCGCTGGCTGCGCTGCTCGCCCGCCCGGGGGCCGCCCGGCTGGGCACTGCGCTGTCCGTGGTGGCGCTGGCGCCGGTGGCAGCCGCGTTCACGCTGGCCGTACCCGGCGAGTTCGGTGCACCTCAGATTCTGCTCGGCGCTGCGGGCGTGGCCGCCTGGTCGGTCATCAGCCTCACCACCGGGGCACGCGCCATCGGCCTGTTCACCGCGACGGCGACCGTCGGCCTCGGCGTCCTGCTGGCTTCCGGCGCGGCGATCTTCTGGCAGCTGAACCCGGTGAAGATCGGCTGCCTGCTGATCGTGATCGGGCTGCTGGTGACCGTTCAGGCCGCGCAACTCTCCGCGACGCTGGCCCGGTTCCCGTTGCCGGTCATTCCCGCACCCGGGGACCCGACGCCGTCGGCCCAGCCTCTGCGCGTCCTCGAGGACCTGCCGCGCCGGGTGCGGATCAGCCAGTCCCATCAGGTCGGCTTCATCGCGGCCGGTGTGCTGCTGGCCGTCACCGGTTCGCTGTTCCTGGTCGCACCGTCGGACGCCTCGCCGTGGGCGTGGTACGTCGTCGCGGCAGCTGCCGCCGGCGCCACTCTGCGTGCCCGCGTGTGGGATTCGGCGCCCTGCAAGGCGTGGCTTCTCGGTCATTCCTACCTGGTGGCCACCGCGCTGCTGGTGACGTTCGCGGTGACCGAGCGCTACCAGGCGGCGTGGTGGACGCTGCTCGCGCTGGCTGTGCTGGTCGCGGTGTGGGTGATCGTCGCGCTCAACCCGAAGGTCGCATCGCCGGAGAGCTATTCGCTGCCGATGCGGCGCCTGGTGGGCTTCGCCGCGGCCGCCGTCGACGCATCGCTGATCCCGGTGATGGCCTACCTGGTCGGGCTGTTCACCTGGGTCCTCGAACGGTGATGCCTCGGTGATGCACAAGGTCTTGGCGTCGCTGACGGCGACGTGCACGGTGCTGCTGATCAGCAGTCCACCTGCCGCCGCCATCAGCCCGCCCGAGGTCGACCCGCTGCTGCCGCCGCCGTCCGGCAGCGCCGGACCGGCGCAGCCGATGGAACAGCGCACCGAATGCGTGACGAGCGGCGTGATCGGCGGCAGCGATCCCGGTGCGGTCAGCCCGAACACCGTCGCGCTCGACCTGGCCGGCGCCTGGGAGCACAGCCGGGGCGAGGGGCAGACCGTCGCGGTCATCGACACCGGCGTGCAACCCGGCCCGAGGCTGCCCGACGTGGAGCCGGGCGGCGACTTCGTGCAGTCGACCGACGGCCTGACCGACTGTGACGGGCACGGCACCCTGGTGGCCGGCCTGATCGCGGGCAAGCCGGGCGCCGACGGCTTCTCCGGGGTGGCGCCGAACGCGCGGATCCTGTCCATCCGGCAGAACTCCGCGGCGTTCTCCCCGCGGAACCCGGGCGAGGACCAGGCCACCGCGAGGGCGGCGGGCGACGTGACGAGTCTGGCCCGGGCGGTGGTGCGCGCCGCCGATCTCGGCGCCCGCGTCATCAACATCTCGGTGGTCACCTGCCTCCCGGCGGACAGGTCGGTCGACCAGGCGGAACTCGGCGCCGCGCTGCGGTACGCCGCCGTCGAGAAGGACGCGGTCGTCGTGGCGGCCGCGGGGAACCAGCGCGGCGGCCTGACCACAGGGACGGCATGCGAGTCGAATCCGGTTGCCGACGCGGGCAATCCCGCCGACCCGAGGAACTGGGCCGGGGTCACCTCGGTCTCGATCCCGTCGTGGTGGCAGCCGTACGTCCTGTCGGTGGGATCGCTGACCCCCGGCGGGCAACCTTCGGACTTCACCATGGCCGGCCCGTGGGTCGGCATCGCGGCGCCCGGCGAGAGCATCACGTCGGTGAGCAACGCCCCCGGCGGCGGTCTGGCCAACGGTCTGCCCAACGAGCGGCAGGAGTACAACCCGATCAAGGGCACCAGTTACGCGGCGGCATACGTGTCGGGCGTGGCGGCGCTGGTCCGCAGCAGGTATCCGCAGCTGTCGGCCGAGCAGGTGGTCCGCAGGCTGACCACCACCGCCCACGGCGGCCCGCGCACGCCCTCGAGTGTGGTCGGCGCGGGCAGCGTCGACCCCGTTGCGGCGCTGACCTGGGATGTGCCCGAAACCGCAACGGCGAAAGCCGTTTCCAGCAAGCCGGTGGCCGCGCCACCGGAACCACCCGCGAAGGACGACACCCCGAGGATCGTGGCGTTCGCCGGCGCGGGCGCGCTCGCGCTGATCGTGCTGGCGGTCGTGGTGTTCGGCTCTGACCGACGAAAGGACCCCGCATGACGGTTCGGATCACCCTGGCGGCACTCGTCGTCGTCGCGGCGGCGCTGGCCTACCCGTGGCAGACCACCCTCGACTGGTGGGTGCTCGGCGTCGCCGCCGCGGTGCTGATCGTCGTCTTCGCCTGGTGGCGTGGGCTCTTCGCCACGACGATGGTCAGCAGGCGCCTCGCGGTGTGGCGCCGCAACCATGGCAAGCGGCACGCCAAGGGGTCCGGCAGGCCGGCGGCCTACGCGACCGTGGTGCTGCGGCTGGACCCGTCCGAACAGCGGGCAGTGCCGCTGCCGCTCATCGCCGGCTACGTGGAGCGCTACGGGATCCGCGCCCACAAGGTGAAAGTCGTCAGCCACGACGCCGGCGGCACCCGCACCACGTGGGTGAGCCTGACGCTGGGAGCGGCGGACAACCTGGCCGCGCTGCAGGCCCGGTCGACGAGCATCCCCTTACAGGAGACGGCGCAGATCGCAGGCCGCCGGCTGACCGATCACCTTCGCGAGGCCGGCTGGAACGTGACGGCGGAGGACCGGGCCGACACCCCCGTCCCGCCGGGCGCGAAGGAGACGTGGCGGGGCGTTCGGGACGAGGCCGGATTCGTCGCCGCCTATCGGATCGCCGTGAAGGACAATCTGTCCGAGACTCTCGCCGCCGTCCCCGCGCTGTCGGCGGACACCTGGTCCGCGCTGGAGATCACCGGCACGGCGGCGCGTAGAAGCATCGCCGTCGGGTGCGCGGTCCGCACGGCGGAGCGGCCCGGCGCCGGAGCAC
>NZ_JAUMSQ010000403.1:0-4158 GCF_030519285.1 Mycolicibacterium arseniciresistens | reverse complement strand
CTCGGGCCGCTGCACCGCCGTCGACGGCCCCGTACAGCCGGCGAGGACGGCGGCCAGCAGCACCGCCGGCACTGCGGTTCTCCGCAGGGCGGCCGTGACCGGGGACCCACGCATGAACCGATGGTGCCCGACGACGCTGGCAATCCGCCGCGTGCCGGTGGTTCGGCGAGACCGGATACGGGCATCCCGTGCGGAATGCGGTCCCGGGGCGGCCGTGTTCCAACCGTATGCGGGATTCCGGCGAATGGCGGGGCCCGCAGCACTGCAGGTGGGCGCGACTGCGAGCCCACCAAGGGCTACCCGCCGCAATGGGCGACACTAGTGGTACCGGCACGAGGAGGATGTTCAGATGGCTGACGAGACGAGTGGGGGTGCCGACACCCCCGAGCAGTACTACCAGCCCGAGTCCACCGGCATGTACGAGCTGGAGTTCCCCGCGCCACAGCTGTCGTCGGCCGACGGCCGCGGGCCGGTGCTGATCCACGCGCTGGAGGGATTCTCGGACGCCGGCCACGCGATCAAGCTGGCCGCCCAGCACCTGAAGAACACGCTCGACACCGAGCTGGTGGCGTCGTTCGCGATCGACGAACTGCTCGACTACCGCTCGCGGCGACCGCTGATGACGTTCAAGACCGACCACTTCACGCACTACGAGGAGCCCGAGCTCAATCTCTACGCGCTGCGCGACACGGCGGGCACGCCGTTCCTGCTGCTCGCCGGGATGGAGCCCGACCTGCGGTGGGAGCGGTTCATCACCGCGGTGCGGCTGCTGGCCGAACACCTCGGCGTGCGGCGCGTCATCGGGCTGGGCACCATCCCGATGGCGGTGCCGCACACCCGGCCGGTCAGCCTGACCGCGCACGCCACCGACAAGGAGCTGATCGCCGACCACACGCCGTGGGTGGGCGAGGTGCAGGTGCCGGGCAGCGTGTCCAACCTGCTGGAGTTCCGGATGGCGCAGCACGGTCACGAAGCGGTGGGCTTCACCGTGCACGTGCCGCACTACCTGGCTCAGACCGCATATCCGCAGGCCGCGGAGGCGCTGCTGGCCGAGGTCTCGCGGAGCGCGTCGCTGCAGATCCCGCTGGCCGCGCTCGGTGAGGCCGGCGCCGAGGTGTACGAGAAGATCAACGAGCAGGTCGAAGCGAGCGCCGAGGTCGCTCAGGTGGTGACGGCGCTGGAGCGACAGTACGATGCGTTCGTCACGGCACAGGAGAATCGGTCACTGCTGGCGCACGACGAAGAACTGCCCAGCGGTGACGAACTCGGCGCAGAATTCGAGCGGTTCCTCGCCCAGCAGTCCGGCGAGAAGTTCAAGGAAGACAAGTACAGAGACGGCTACGGCGACGGTTTCGGTGAGGGCGAAGACCGGCGGTAGCCCCGTACCGGAGGCCGCATGTCACCACGCAAGCCCGATCTTCGTCCGGTGCGGCAGCTGACGCCGTCGCTGGAGTACCGCACGATCCACGGCTACCGGCGGGCGTTCCGCATCGCCGGATCCGGTCCGGCGATCCTGCTGATCCACGGCATCGGTGACAACTCCACCACGTGGAGCACGGTGCAGACCGCGCTGGCGCAGCGGTTCACCGTCATCGCCCCGGACCTGCTCGGCCACGGGAAGTCCGACAAGCCCCGCGCGGACTATTCGGTGGCCGCGTACGCCAACGGCATGCGCGACCTGCTGAGCGTGCTGGACGTCGACCGGGTGACCGTCGTCGGCCACTCGCTGGGCGGTGGCGTCGCGATGCAGTTCGCCTACCAGTTCCCGCAGCTGGTGGAGCGACTCATCCTCGTCGGCGCGGGCGGGGTGACCGGTGACGTGAACGTGGCGCTGCGGCTAGCGTCGCTGCCGCTGGCCAGCGAGGCCCTCGCGCTGCTGCGGCTGCCGCTGGTGCTGCCCGCACTGCAGGCCGCCGGCCGCATCGCCGGCAGCGCACTCGGTTCCACCCGCGTCGGCCGCGATCTGCCGGAGATGCTGCGGATCCTGGCCGACCTGCCCGAGCCGACGGCGTCGTCGGCGTTCGCCCGGACGCTGCGCGCCGTCGTCGACTGGCGCGGGCAGGTGGTCACCATGCTCGACCGCTGCTACCTCACCGAATCCGTGCCTGTGCAGCTCATTTGGGGCTCGCACGACTCGGTCATCCCGGTCGGACACGCCGCGATGGCGCACACCGCTATGCCCGGTTCACGCCTCGAGGTGTTCGACAAGGCCGGCCACTTCCCGTTCCACGACGACCCGGAGCGCTTCGTCGAGGTGGTCGAGCAGTTCATCGACGCCACCGAGCCCGCCGTCTACGACCAGGAGCTGCTGCGGACACTGCTGCGCAACGGGCTGCGCGAGGGCACCCTGACCGGATCGGTCGGCACCCAGGTGGCGGTGCTCGACGCGATGGGAGCCGACGAGCGCAGCGCCACCTGACAATCGGCCACCCGGCCGAGCCGAGCACGTAGCATCGGCGCATGGCTACCGACGTGACAGTGTTGCGCGTTTTCACCGACGCCGACGGCCAGTTCGGCAACCCGCTCGGCGTGGTGGACGCGAGCACCGTGGACCCCGCCGACCGGCAGCGGATGGCGACCGAACTCGGTTACAGCGAAACGATTTTCGTCGACGTCCCCGAGCCCGGCGCGACCACTGCGCACCTGCGCATCTTCACCCCCGCCACGGAGCTGCCGTTCGCCGGCCACCCCACCGTCGGCGCGGCGTGGTGGCTGCGCGAGCAGGGGTCGGCCTTGCACACACTGCAGGTTCCCGCAGGCATCGTGCAGGTCGCCTACGACGGTGACCTGACCGCCGTCAGCGCGCGTTCGGACTGGGCGCCGGAATTCGCGATCCACGATCTGTCATCGCTCGACGAACTCGCCGAGGCCGACCCGTCGGATTTCCCCGACGACACCCAGCACTACCTGTGGACGTGGACCGACCGCGACAACGGCGAAGTGCGCGCCCGGATGTTCGCGGCCGTTCTCGGGGTACCCGAGGACGAGGCGACCGGCGCCGCCGCCGTGCGACTCACCGATTACCTCAGCCGCGACCTGACGATCGTGCAGGGCAGGGGTTCGATGATCCACACCCGGTGGAGCCCGGAGGGATGGGTGCGCGTAGCCGGCCGTGTCGTCAACGACGGCGCCCGGCAGCTGCCCTGACCGGTCAGCCCGACGTCCGCACCCGGCGGTGCTCGCGCAGCGCCTCGATCTCGCGCTCGAAGTCGTCGGCCGAGGAGAACGACCGATACACCGAGGCGAACCGCAGGTACGCCACCTCGTCGAGTTCACGCAGCGGGCCGAGGATCGCCAGGCCCACCTCGTTGCTCGGGATCTCCGGAGAGCCCGCCGCCCGCACTGCGTCCTCGACCTGCTGGGCCAGCAGGTTCAGTGCATCGTCGTCGACCTGACGCCCCTGGCAGGCACGCCGTACACCCTTGATGACCTTCTCCCGGCTGAACGGCTCGGTGACCCCGCTGCGTTTGACCACCGCCAGCACCGCCGTCTCCACCGTGGTGAAGCGGCGACCGCACTCGGGGCAGGAGCGCCTGCGGCGGATGGCCTGGCCCTCGTCGGTCTCGCGTGAGTCGACCACCCGCGAGTCGGGATGCCGGCAGAAGGGGCAATGCATCGTCGCTCCTTCGCTCCGTCGACAGGTACGCACGTCGAACCTCTCTGAGCGTACCTGCGCGGCGCCCGGACGACTCAGCGGCGTCGCGGTCGGCGCGCCTCCACGGGGCACTGCCACTCCCCTTGCGCAGTACGGCGATTCATCGCCCATGAGGCCGGTCAGCCCACTGGGGCGATCAGCGTCTGGCCCGCGTCGACCGCCGCCGAGTCCAGCTCGTTGAGTTCACGGATGCGATCGACGACCGCCGCGACCGGCGCCTCGGGCGCGACCCGCTGCGCGACCTGCTGCAGCGACTCACCGGTCTGGACCTGCACCACCGCCAGCTCGGCCGGCACCTGCGCGGGCGTGCCGACCACCCCACCGAGCTGCGCCACCACGCCCAGCCACACCGTGATCGCCGCGGCGACCAGGGCGAGGCCCACTGTCGCCAACGGGGTGATCGGCCTGCGTCGGTGCGACGCCCGCGACACGAGCACGCCCGTCCCGCGGTACTGGACGGGCCGCCCGCCGGGGCGGGTGGACTGCGGCCGCCTGCGGGCCTG
>NZ_JAUMSQ010000402.1:0-1372 GCF_030519285.1 Mycolicibacterium arseniciresistens | reverse complement strand
CCGCGGCCCCGTGGGGGCCTGCGCCGGCCGGCGCACGGGCCGGGTGACCGGTCGAATCTCACTCTGCCGGGGTTCCACGATCGTCATCTGCCTGCCCTCTCCGCCGGTGGTCGTTCGCTACTGTGTTCGAAACATACTCGCTCAGGTGTTCGATGGATAGAACATGTGATCGAACTGTTGCGAAACGATAGAGCAGCCCACCGACAAGTCCCCCCGGGACCGCCGGCGACGCCTCGGGCGGTGCCAGGATCCCGCGACACGCCTCGAACACATGTTTGATCATCGGCCGTCGGGCGACTACATTCGGCACCATGAGCGACGACAGCAGGGACATCGGCGACGGCGGCAGCGCACCGGCGAGCACCGGCGGGCGGCGCAGCTCCGACAACGCCCTCACCGAACGCCAGAGCACCATTCTCGACGTGATCCGGGCCTCGGTCACCAGCCGCGGCTACCCGCCGAGCATCCGCGAGATCGGTGACGCCGTCGGCTTGACGTCGACGTCATCGGTCGCCCACCAGCTGCGCACGCTCGAGCGCAAGGGCTATCTGCGCCGCGACCCGAACCGGCCGCGCGCGGTCGACGTTCGGGCCTCCGACGATCACGTCACCCCGGTGGTCACCACCGATGTCGCCGGCTCCGACTCACTGCCGGAGCCGACGTACGTCCCGGTGCTGGGCCGCATCGCGGCCGGCGGTCCCATCCTGGCCGAGGAGGCCGTCGAGGATGTCTTCCCGCTGCCCCGTGAACTCGTCGGTGAGGGATCGCTGTTCCTGCTCAAGGTGGTCGGCGAATCGATGGTGGACGCGGCGATCTGCGACGGCGACTGGGTGGTCGTGCGTCAGCAGAACGTCGCCGACAACGGCGACATCGTCGCGGCCATGATCGACGGCGAAGCGACCGTCAAGACCTTCAAGCGCACCCGCGGACAGGTTTGGCTGATGCCACACAATCCGGCGTTCGACCCGATCCCGGGCAACGACGCGGCCGTGCTCGGCAAGGTGGTCACCGTCATCCGCAAGATCTGACGGCTCAGTCCGCTCTGACGAACCCGTTCGTGCGGGCGAATTCTTCGCTGGCGAACCAGAGTTCGGCGACCGTGTCGCCGTAGTCCGGGCTGTCCGGCGACCAGTACAGCCCGGACCGGGTATCGGCCTTGATCGGGTAGCCCTCCGGCGGCTCGTTCGAGTCGTCGAGCGGCAGGTGGATCGCGGTGCGTCCGGGCGTCGGCTCGTCGATGTCGATCGCCGCGTGCCTGCCGCTCGGCGTCTCGTCCACCACCTCCACCCGCGTCGGCGTGGTGTCGACGTCGTCGGAGTTGTCCTGCACATCGAATACCGGCCCCCCCGCCGCCATTGCGGCCGCCGCCGGC
>NZ_JAUMSQ010000401.1:0-5555 GCF_030519285.1 Mycolicibacterium arseniciresistens | reverse complement strand
GGCCGAGGGGAATCGCGCGGCGGGCTGCTTGGCCATGCCGCGGGCGATGACGTCGTCGAAGGCGCGCGACACGCCGCGGCGCGCAGCGCTGGGCCGTGGCGGCGGTGCGAACATGTGGGCGCTCATGAGCTGCCGCAGGTCACCGGCCTCGAAGGGCGGCCGGCCGGTCAGACACTCGTAGAGCAGGCACGTCAGCGCGTAGACGTCCGACGGCGGGCCGACCGGTCCGCCACTGAACCGTTCGGCGGCCATGTACGCACATGACCCGATCACCATCCCGGTCCTCGTCACGCTCGCGTCCTCGTCGGCGTGGGCGATGCCGAAGTCGACGAGGTAGGCGAAGTCGTCGGGGGTGAGCAGGACGTTCTCGGGTTTGATGTCGCGATGCACCAGCCCGCCCGCGTGCGCCGCGTCGAGCGCAGCCCCGACCTGCGCGATGATCGACGCCGCCCGGCCGGGCTCGAGCGGTCCCTCGGCGCGCAGCACCTCCTTGAGGCTCGCGCCGTCCACCAGCCGCATGTCGATGTACAGCACGCCGTCGATGGCGCCGAAGTCGTGCACGGGGATCACATGGGGTTCCTGCAGGCGGGCGGCGACCCGCGACTCACGGCGGAAACGCTCCTGGAAGTTCGGGTCGGCCGCCACCTCGGGGCGCAGCAGCTTGACGGCCACCATGCGCTCGCGGTGGGTGTCGAAGGCGCGGTACACCTCGCCCATGCCTCCCACCCCGATCAGCGATCGCAGCTCGTAGGGCCCGAACCGGGTTCCGAGACGCGCGCCGCCGTGCGGGGATGCCATTCCACAGTCCTTTCGTTGATCTGGATCGAGAGCCCACCACCGTCCAACTCAACGAGCGGTCCCGAGCTGTGTTCCCGGGTTGCACGGAGAATTAACGCGCCCGTGACGCGTCTGGGCCGCAACGGCTGCTTCAGTCCGGTCTGTGGCGATTCGGTGACCGATGGCGAGGACGCGCAAGATGTCTGCAGACACCGAATTACCGTTTGTGGTCTCAGCTTAGAGGTTTGCAGTCAAGGGGCTTTCTCGATGGGTAGTGACCGTCCTGACCAGTTGGATCGAATTGCGTCGACCACCGAAGCGGTGGAGTCGTTGTTTTCCCTGTTCGCGGCGGAGGAACCGCTCGACGAGGCGCTGCTGCGGGTGGCGCACACCGCGGCCAGGGCGATCCCGGACGCCGATGCGATCTCCATCACGGTGCTGGCGGACAACAAGGCCCGCACCGCCGCGTGCACCGAGGACCGGGTGATGAAGCTCGACCTCGCGCAGTACCGGTCGAACCGCGGGCCGTGCCTGGCGGCGGCCCACGCCCGCACGGCGGTCCGCACCACGCTGGACGTGGAAGAGGAGTCGTGGCCGGAGTTCGCCGACGCCGCGCGTCAGGAGGGCGTGCTTGCCACCCTCTCGGTGCCGCTGATCATCGCGCCTACCGAGGAGCACGGCGAAGGCGAACTGGTCGGATCGCTGAACATCTACAGCCGCACGGCATCGGCGTTCGACCCGTTCGACGAGAAGATCATGCAGCTGTTCACGGTGGCCGCGGGCGCCGCCATCGCCAACGCGCGACGGTGGCAGGGTTGCCGCGAGACGGTCGGCCAGCTCGAGCGGGCGCTGACCTCGCGCTCCGAGATCGACCAGGCCAAAGGTGTGATCAGGGCGTTGCAGGGGTGTTCGGCAGAGGAGGCGTTCGAGGTGCTGAAGACCCGCTCGCAGCGCGCCAACGTGCGGCTGCACACCGTCGCCGTACAACTTCTCGACTCGCTCTCGGGCCGTGCACAACCGCCGCTGTGAACGCTCTCAGCCGGTGGCAGGGGCACCCCCGCCCGGCAGCCGAATCTGGTAAGAACGGGCGGACAGAACGCCGTCTGTGAAGGAGCGAAGGCCTTGGTGCCCAACTCGCACGTTGAGGCCGGGCGCTGCTGCGGTTCCTCTGCCGCCCGGATGACGTCCCGGTGAGCACACCGACAACCCAGCCGATCCACACTCCACAGCAACAGCGGCGGGGCACGCTGCCCAGACTCATCCGCCGGCTGGCGATCCCGATCATCATCGGCTGGATCCTGCTGGTGGCGGTGCTCAACGCCACGGTGCCGCAGCTCGAAGTCGTCGGCCAGATGCGGTCGGTGTCCATGAGCCCCGACGACGCACCGTCGGTGATCGCCATGACCCGCATCGGCGAGGTGTTCGAGGAGTTCAAGTCGGACAGTTCGGCGATGATCGTGCTCGAGGGCGACGACCGCCTCGGCGACGACGCGCACCGGTTCTACAACGAGATGATCGACCGCCTCGAGGCCGACACCACCCACGTCGAACACGTGCAGGACTTCTGGGGCGACCCGCTGACCGAGGCCGGTGCGCAGAGCACCGACGGCCGGGCCGCCTACGTTCAGGTGTACCTCGCAGGCAACATGGGCGAGTCGCTGGCCAACGAATCGGTGCTGGCCGTCAAGAACATCGTCGGCGACCTGTCCCCGCCGCCGGGGGTCGAGGTCTACGTCACCGGCGGCTCGGCGCTCGCGGCCGATCAGCAGATCGCCGGGGACCGCAGCGTCCGGACCATCGAGCTGGTCACCTTCGCGATCATCATCACGATGCTGGTGCTCGTCTACCGGTCCATCGCCACGGTGCTGCTGACGCTGGTGATGGTGATGCTGGGCTTGACCGCGTCGCGTGGTGTGGTGGCCTTCCTCGGCTATCACGACGTCATCGGCCTCTCGACTTTCGCGACGCAATTGCTGGTCGCGCTGGCGATCGCCGCATCCACCGACTACGCCATCTTCCTGATCGGCCGATATCAGGAAGCACGCTCCAAGGGCATGGACAGGGAGTCGGCCTACTACGACATGTTCCACGGCACCGCCCACGTGGTGCTCGGCTCGGGCATGACGATCGCGGGCGCCACCTTGTGCCTGTCGTTCACCCGGCTGCCGTACTTCCAGACCCTCGGTGTGCCGCTCTTCGTCGGCATGACCTTCGCCGTGCTGGTGGCCCTTACGCTGGGGCCGGCGATGGTCACGGTGGCCAGCCGGTTCGGACTGCTGGAACCCAAGCGCGCCATGCGTATCCGCAGCTGGCGCAGGCTCGGTGCGGTGATCGTGCGGTGGCCCGGACCGGTGCTGCTCGCCACCATCGCACTGTCGCTGATCGGCCTGCTCACCCTGCCGGGCTACAAGAGCAACTACAACGACCGCAACTACCTGCCGGCCGACCTGCCCGCCAACGAGGGATTCGCCGCCGCGGAGCGGCATTTCGACGCGGCGCGGATGAATCCCGAACTGCTGCTGGTCGAGACCGACCGCGACCTGCGCAACCCGGCGGACTTCCTGGTGATCGACAAGATCGCCAAGGGCATCTACCGGGTGCCGGGGATCGGCCGGGTCCAGGCGATCACCCGGCCCGACGGCAAACCCATCGAGAACAGCACCATCCCGGCTCAGCTCAGCATGAGCAGCACGTTCAACGCGATGAACCGCGGCTACCTCGAGGCCCGCATGGACGACATGCTGCTGCAGGCCGACGCGATGGACAGGCAGATCGCCACGATGAACCGGATGATCGCGCTGATGGAGGAAATGAGCGCGACCACCGACAGCATGGTCGGGAAGACGGTCATCACGGCGGAGCACCTCGCCGAACTGCGGGACGGCATCGCGAATTTCGACGACTTCTTCCGGCCGATCCGCAACTACTTCCACTGGGAACCGCACTGCTACAACATCCCGGTCTGTCACACACTGCGGTCACTGTTCAACGCCCTCGACGGCATCAACACGATGACCGATCAGTTCCAGGGCCTGGTGCCTGATCTGCAGCGGCTGAACTCGCTGATGCCGCAGATGCTCACCCTGATGCCGCAGACCGTCCAGACCATGAAGAACATGAAGACGATGATGCTGACCATGCACGCCACCCAGGCGGGTCAGCTGGACCAGCAGGCGGCGATGGAGGCCAACCAGTCCGCCATGGGGGATGCGTTCAACGACGCGATGAACGACGACACCTTCTACGTGCCGCCGGAGATCTTCGAGAACGAGGACTTCAAGCGGGGCATGGAGAACTTCATCTCGCCGGACGGCAAGTCCGTGCGGTTCATGATCAACCACGAGGGCGACCCGCTCAGCGCCGAGGGCATCCACCGCATCGACGACATCAAGCAGGCCGCCAAGGAGGCGATCAAGGGCACTCCGCTCGAAGGCTCCCGGATCTACGTGGCGGGCACCGCCGCGGCGTTCAAGGACATGCAGGAGGGCAACGACTACGACCTGCTGATCGCGGGCATCGCGGCGCTGACGCTGATCTTCACGATCATGCTGCTGATCACCCGCAGCGTCGTCGCGTCGGCCGTCATCGTCGGCACGGTGGTGCTCTCGCTCGGCGCGTCGTTCGGCCTCTCGGTGCTGGTGTGGCAGCACATCCTGGGCATCGAACTGCATTTCATGGTGATGGCCATGGTGGTGATCGTGCTGCTCGCCGTCGGCGCGGACTACAACCTGTTGCTGGTGGCCCGCCTGAAGGAGGAGGTCCACGCCGGCATCAACACGGGCATCATCCGAGCGATGGGCGGCACCGGGTCGGTGGTGACCGCCGCGGGGCTGGTCTTCGCGTTCACGATGATGGGCATGGCGGTCAGTGAGATGACGGTGGTCGCCCAGATCGGGTCGACCATCGGCATGGGCCTGCTGTTCGACACCCTGGTGATCCGGGCGTTCATGACACCGTCGATCGCCGCACTGATGGGTCGCTGGTTCTGGTGGCCCCAGATGGTCCGGCCGAGGCCGGTGCCCGCGAAATGGCCGTCACCGGTGGGGCGCTGACGCCGGAGCGGTCAGCTGCCGCAACGCGGGCACGCGTCGATTCGGGCTGCGGTCATGCCGAGATCGCCCGCCGCGACCACGACGCGCCGCCACATGCGCGGATCGTTGAGAGCGAAGTCCTGGTCCTCGCCGGACGGCGAGGCGACCGTCTCGACGTCGGCATCGGTGTTCCACAGCGCCAGGGCGCGGCCGTTGCTGTGGGCGGCGTGGTAGTAGACCCCGTCCACCGGTCGTCGCGCAGGCTGGTCTTCATAGATCGCCCGCGCCCAGCGCTGGGTGTGGGGCCGCGGATAGGCGCCGGTGGCCAGTGACGGCAGGGCGCCGATGCGCATGGCGGCGCCTTCGGAGCGCAGGTCCAGTGTGATGATCTCGGCGCGGGGGCGGAGCAGCGCCACACGGTATCCCGGGCAGATCGCCGCCTCTTCGAGGTCACCGAAGACCTCACCGAGCGCGGTGGACAGACTGCCCGCGACGTAGAGAACGGTTCGGCCGTCGGGGCACATCGCCGGCGCGTCCGGCGGAGGCGTGTGATGGTCGAGACGCGCGAGTGGCCCGTATCCGCGGTGGGTGACGCCGTCGGGCGTGTGCGCGGACCGGTGGTAGACCCGGCACCAGCCCCAGCCGGCCCTGGGCAGCGTGGTGGGCCAGCGCCACGTCCAGATCCGGCCACCGCGCAGCGGCCGATGCGGTTCGCCGAGTTCGGCTACCACGCCGCGGCGGTGATCG
>NZ_JAUMSQ010000400.1:0-2981 GCF_030519285.1 Mycolicibacterium arseniciresistens | reverse complement strand
GCCGTCGCCGGCCACCTGCGGGCACTCGGCGAGGTCGACCCCGCACTGGCCGCGGCCTACCGGGCCGACTCGCTGCGCACCGCGCAGCGGGCACACGCTCCCGAGGAGGTCTTCGCGGTGCTGGCCGAGGTGAACAAATCGTGATCGTGCGCAAGCCGCCGAAGTTCGCGGCCAATCAGCTCAACGTCTACGCCCGTCCGGCGGACGTCGCCGACGTCAGCCGCGCGCTGCGCACCACCGGCCGGCGGGTGATGCTGGTGCCGACGATGGGCGCGCTGCACGAGGGCCACCTGACGCTGATCCGGCAGGCGAAGCGGGTGCAGGGCGCCGTCGTGGTGGTCTCGATCTTCGTGAACCCGTTGCAGTTCGGCGCCGGTGAGGATCTCGACGCCTATCCGCGCACCCTCGACGACGACTTGGAGGCACTGCGCGCCGAGGGGGTCGAGGTGGCGTTCACGCCGACCGCCGCCGACATGTACCCCGCCGGACCGCGCACCTCCGTGCATCCCGGGCCGCTCGGCGCGGAGCTCGAAGGCGCCTCGCGGCCAGGGCATTTCGCCGGTGTGCTGACGGTGGTGCTCAAACTGCTGCAGATCGTCCGGCCCGACCGGGCCTTCTTCGGTGAGAAGGATTACCAGCAGCTGGTGCTGATCCGTCAGATGACCGACGACCTCGATGTCGACACCCGGATCGTCGGCGTGCCGATCGTGCGTGAAGGCGACGGCTTGGCGCTGTCCTCGCGCAACCGGTACCTCGACGGCGTGGAACGTGAACAGTCGCTGGCGCTCTCGGCGGCGCTGCTGGCGGGCATGTACGCCGCGTCCGGGGGAGCGGCCGCCGTGCTCGACGCCGCCAGGGCGGTGCTCGACGAGGTACCCGCCATCGACGTCGACTACCTCGAGCTGCGCGACAACTGGCTGGGCCCCGCACCCGCCCAGGGGCCGGCCCGACTGCTGGTGGCCGCCCGGCTGGGCCGCACCAGGCTGCTGGACAACATCGCCGTCGACCTCGGCGCGAGCGCAGGCATCAACGGCCACCCCGGGGTGGCGGGACCGGACGACAACCACGAATTGCCCTGGAGGAACTGATGTTACGCACGATGCTGAAGTCGAAGATCCACCGCGCCACCGTCACCCAGGCCGATCTGCACTACGTCGGCTCGGTGACCATCGACGCCGACCTGATGGACGCCGCGGACCTGCTCGAGGGCGAGCAGGTCACGATCGTCGACATCGACAACGGCAACCGGCTCGTCACCTATGCGATCACCGGTGAGCGCGGCACCGGGATCATCGGGATCAACGGCGCCGCAGCGCATCTCGTTCATCCCGGTGACCTGGTGATCCTGATCGCCTACGGCACGATGGAGGACGCCGAGGCCCGCCGGTACCGTCCGCGGGTGGTGTTCGTCGACGCCGACAACAGCCAGGTCGACCTGTCGGACGACCCCGCATTCGTGCCGGACACCGCGGCCGACCTGCTGTCGCCACGGTAGTAACCGTGCTCCTGGCGATCGACGTCCGCAACACCCACACCATCGTCGGACTGGTTTCCGGCGCGGGCGAGCACGCGAAGGTGGCGCAGCACTGGCGGATCCGCACCGAGTCGGAGATCACCGCCGACGAGCTGGCGCTGACGATCGACGGGCTGATCGGCGACGACTCCGAACGCCTCACCGGGGCGGCAGGCCTGTCGACGGTGCCCTCGGTGCTGCACGAGGTGCGGGTGATGCTCGAGCAGTACTGGCCGTCGGTGCCACACGTGCTGATCGAGCCCGGCGTGCGCACCGGGATACCGCTGCTGGTGGACAACCCGAAGGAGGTCGGCGCCGACCGGATCGTCAACTGCCTCGCGGCCTATCACAAGTACGGCGGCGCGGCGATCGTCGTCGACTTCGGCTCGTCGATCTGCGTCGACGTGGTGTCGGCCAAGGGCGAGTTCCTCGGCGGCGCGATCGCGCCGGGCGTGCAGGTGTCCTCGGACGCCGCGGCGGCCCGGTCGGCCGCGCTGCGCCGGGTCGAGCTCACCCGGCCGCGGTCGGTGGTCGGCAAGAACACCGTCGAGTGCATGCAGGCCGGCGCGGTGTTCGGCTTCGCCGGCCTGGTCGACGGGCTGGTCAGCCGCATCCGCGCCGATGTCGACGGGTTCGCGGGCAACGACGTGACGGTGGTCGCCACCGGCCACACCGCCCCGCTGGTGCTGCCCGACGTGCGAACCGTCGGCACCTACGACCGCCACCTCACCCTCGACGGTCTGCGGCTGGTGTTCGAGCGCAACCGCGACAACCACCGCGGCCGCCGCTAGACCCCTCCCGCGGCGATTTCGGCGCGCAAACGATCGCGCACCGAACGAAACCGCGCCGAAATCGCTCAGAAGAACGTGCGGATCAGGTCGACCACCCGGTTCTGCTCGTCGATCACCGGGATCACCGGCCACTTGTCGAACACCGTGCACGGGTGGGAGATGCCGAACTGCACCCAGTCGCCGACCTCGGCGTGGTCGGCGGCGTCGAGCCGGAGGTAGGCGTGCTGGTCGTTGAGCTTGGCGACGGCGCCTGACATGCCGTAGGGCACCGGCAGGTCCTGGTCGAACGACACGTCGCGGCGTCCCATGGTCAGCAGCGCCAGTCCCGGCTCGGGCCGCGACACCACCTGCGCCCACACGCTCAGCGCCGCCTCCAGCCCGCCGTCGCTGGTGCGGCCCAGCGGCGACGTCCGGCGATACAACCCATCGTCATGGGTGAGGTAGCACCCGCTGCGGATGACGGTCCGCACGGTCAGCCCGTCCGGCCAGCCGCCCGTGAGGACGTCTGCGACGAGGTCGAAGTACGTGCTGCCGCCGGCGGTGACCATGACCTCGTCGGATTCGAACAGGCCGGCCAGCCGGACCACGGCGGCCCGCAGGTCGCGAAGATAGCCGGTGACCACGTCCAGCGCGTCGGCGGTGACGGCGTGGCCAACCGCCGCCTCGTAACCGGCCAC
>NZ_JAUMSQ010000040.1:0-45232 GCF_030519285.1 Mycolicibacterium arseniciresistens | reverse complement strand
AGCGCCATCAACCCGCCGATGAAGAAGAACACGAAGCAGGCGACGCAGTACATGATGCCGATCAGCTTGTGATCGGTGGTGGTGACCAGCTTGTAGATCAGGTTGCCCTTGGGGCCGAGCCGCTCCGGGAAGGGGCGTCGTGCCTCGAGTTCACCGACCGGCGCTTCGGCTACCAAGGGATCCTCCAAAGGTCCTGCGCGGGGCGGGCCCCGCGTGTTTCGTACTGAATCTTATCGCTCCGCGGGGGCCGGGTCAGCCTGGGTCCTACAAACTGTCGTAAATCGGCTCGGATCGGCGGTCCGACCGCTGGACCGGCGGTCACCGCGGTGGATGTTACCGTCGGCCACGTGCTGATCAGCGGACCGCGGATGCGGCTGTGCGCAGCGGCATCGGCCGCGGTCGTGGCGGTCGCCGTGACCTCCTGCGGATCATCGGGCGAGCCGGCAGGCGCCCCGCCCGCGGCGTCGACCGTGGTGACCAGTACGACGAGCATCGCCGGGGCGGGTGTCCTGGGCAACGACCGCAGGCCCGACGAGTCCTGTGCGCCCGAGCCGGCGCGGGTCGACCCGGGGCCGCGTGAGCGCCCCGTCCGCCATGCCGTCGGCGAGACGCCGGTGCCTGCGGACCCGCAGCGCATCGTGGTGCTCTCCGGTGACCAGCTCGACGCGCTGTGTGCGCTCGGGCTGCAGCGCCGCATCGTCGCCGCGGCGCTGCCCGACGGTGCCGCCGACCAGCCCTCCTACCTGGGCCGCGTGGTACACGACGTGCCGGGCGCAGGCAGCCGCAGCGATCCCGACCTTGCGGCGATAGAAGCCGCCGACCCCGACCTCATCCTGGGCTCGCAGGCCCTGACACCACAGGCCCATCCCGCGTTGTCGGCGATCGCCCCGACCGTGTTCACCGGCCCGCCCGGCGTGGACTGGAAGGCCAATCTGCGTACGGTCGGTGCGGCCACCGGCCGGTTCGACGCCGCGGGCGACCTGATCGACGGCTTCGACGAGGCCGCCCGCAGGACGGGAGCCGAGAACGACGCCGCGCACTTCCAGGCCTCGGTGGCGCAGCTGACCGACACCACGCTGCGGGTCTACGGCGTGGACGACTTCGCGGGCAGCGTGCTCGCGGAGGTGGGGCTCGATCGCCCCGTCGCGCAGCGCTTCACCGACAAGCCCTACGTCGAGGTGGGCACGGCCGACTCCCCCGACTACGCCACCGCCGACGGCGACATCGTCTACCTGTCCTTCGCGTCGGCCGCCGCACGTGAGCGTGCCGCCGAGGTGCTCGACAGCGACGCCTGGCGCGCATTGTCGGCCACCCGGGACCGCCGGGTGTTCACGGTCAACAACGAGATCTGGCACACCGGCCAGGGCATCGTCGCGGCGCGCGGCATCCTGGCCGACCTGCGGCAGGTGAACGCCCCGATCAACTGACCCCGCCCGCGATCAACCGCTCGAGTTCAGTTGCGGCGGAACGGTTCTCGGCGTCGACGCGGTCGCGGTTGCGCCGGATGTCGGCATCGAGGGCGGCGGCCCGGTCCTGCAACGCGACCAGCTGATCGACGGTGCGGGCGCGCACCTCGCCCTCCGGGCCCGCGTCACGGAGCACCTCGAGCTGCTCGGCGATCCGGGCCTGGCCGGCGAACGCCTCGTCGCGCTCCTCGACCATCCGGTCGCGCTCGGCTTCCAGCCGGCGGGCCGCCTCCCAGTGCTCCAGCACCCCGCGCAGGTCCCGGAACGTCGACTCGTCGAGCAGCCTGCGCGACAGCCAGTCGCCGAGCTGGTCGGGCGCCAGCCGGTCGTAGCCGGCGGTGATCTGCGTCCGATAGGACTCGAGCACCTTCAGTTCCGCGTGCCCGTGCGCGGGCACGTCGATTCGGAACCGGTGGTGCGTGGCGGTCTGTCCAACCGGTGCGACGGCACCGTCCAGCTGGTACCCGGTACGACGGCGCAGCTCGACCCAGAGTTCCACGGCGGTGTCGCCGTCGTTGTCGGCGCGCCACAGGTGCTGCTCGTCGCGACGCTGCTCCTCGATCAGCCCCTCCCGGCCGAGCCGCACCTTCGTGGTCACCGTCCGGTGGCCGGTGGACTTGGCGCAGCGCACCGCGAGGTCCTTGGCGAACGTCAGCCGCAGCTGGGCACCGCGGGCGGTGTAGGGCAGCATCGCCTCTCCGGCATAACTGCCGTCGTCGTACACCACGGCGGCACCCTCCTCGAGCACCACGCCGGTGGAGTTGGTGAACACCAGCACGATGTCGGGCGCCGAGCCCGACCCGTCGCGCCAGACCCGCTCCCGGCGGGCGTCCTCGAGCCGGGTGGTCACCATCGGGACCATCGCCGACCCGCCGCGCGCCAACGTGACCGGCGCTGTCAGCCGGTACTCGAAATGCTCACCGCGGTCGCCGGTTTCGGAGTAGTCGGCGTCCGTCCCGGGGTCGGCATAGGCCATCTCCCGTGCCATCATGGCCCTCACCGGCATCGGAGCACCGCTCGGCGCGGGCGCCGAGGCGACGCGATCCTCCTCCTCGACCACGGTCCGCCGCACCCACTTGCCGTGGTAGAGATCGATGTCGAACGACACCGGCTGGCCGGTGGTGAGGGTCAGTGCCACGTCGGCCAATTCCTCGTCGACGGGGTTGTGCACGATGGCCAGCCCGAGCAGCGTGACCGCCGCGCCGTCGCACACCAGCCGGTAGGACACCCGCCACACCGGTGCGGGCACCACGTAGGAGACCCGCACGTCGTCGGCGGCGCCGTCGAAGCGGACCGCCACGGTCCGCTGCTCCCCGGTCGTCGCCGCGCGGGACCGCTCCACCAGATAGCCCAGGTCGTCGCGGGACGGCTTCTCGACCAGATTGACGCCGCGGACACCGGCGAGGTCCACCAGGCGCAGTGCCCCCTCCCCCGTCCGCAGCACGAGCAGCCGCCGCGGCGCCGCGGTACCGCCATCGGTCTCGTCCACGCCGATCACCTCGCCACGGTGGACACCGTCGTCGGCGGCCACCTCGACGGTGCGCCCGCGCACGGCGTCGAGCAGACCGGTCAGCGCCGCACCCGGCGTGAGCAGCAGCTTGCGGGCCGCCAGCAGCGCATCGGAGTCGCTGGGGGTCTCGAATCCGACCCCGCCGAAGGCGGCCGTCCCGCGGACGACGCCGACCGCCAACGACTTCAGCACGTCGTTCATGTCGCCATGCCGGAAGGACAGCTCGAAGGACCCGTCGGCGGGACCGCTGCGCTCCAGGTAGGCCACGCCGTGCTTGTACATCACCAGGCGGGTGACCCGCGGTCGCTGATTCACCACCCGATCTTAGCGAAATACGTTGGCTGACATGGCTTTATCGTGAAGTGCCGAGATCGAGTAGTGTCGTCGGCGTGTTTCACGTCCTCACGCTGACCTACCAGCAGCCCCTCGACGTCATCGACAAGACCCGGCCCGCGCACCTCGCATGGCTCGAAGAGGAGATCGCGGCGGGCCGCCTCCTGCTGGCCGGCCGGCAGGAGTCCCAGGCAGGAGGCGTCCTGGTCACCGGTGACATCGGTGTCGAGGACGCCGAGGCGGTGATCGCCGCCGACCCCTACCAGCAGGCCGGCGTGGTGTCGTATACGCGGCTGTCGTTCAACGGCGCCTTCCGCGCGCCGGGCCTGTAGGGGATTTGTCACAGCCCGGCCGGGACTAAACCGTCCGCCGTCCTCCGTTGTTCCCGATTGCACTCAAAATCGACGAGCACGAAGAGGACTGCATGACCACCGTCTCCGCCTACGCCGCGACCTCGGCCACCGAGCCGCTGACCAGGACCACCGTCACCCGCCGCCCGGTCGGGCCGCACGACGTCGCGTTCGACATCCATTTCGCCGGCATCTGTCACTCCGACATCCACACCGTTCGCTCCGAATGGGGCCCGGCGACGTACCCGATCGTGCCCGGCCACGAGATCGCCGGCGTCGTCACCGAGGTGGGCTCCGAGGTCACCGAGTACCAGGTGGGCGACCGGGTGGGCGTCGGCTGCTTCGTCGACTCCTGCCGTGAATGCCCCGAGTGCCGCTCCGGCAACGAGCAGTACTGCACGGGCGGCGGCATGGTCGGCACCTACAACGCCGTGGGCCGTGACGGCGAGCCGACGCAGGGCGGCTACAGCGGGGCGATCGTCGTCGACGAGAACTACGTGCTGCGCATCCCCGAGAACATCGCGCTCGACGAAGCGGCGCCGCTGCTGTGCGCGGGGATCACCACCTACTCCCCGCTGCGCCACTGGGGCGCCGGGCCGGGCACGTCGGTCGCGGTCATCGGCCTCGGCGGGCTGGGCCACCTGGCCGTCAAGCTGGCCGTCGCGATGGGCGCCGAGGTCACGGTCCTGAGCCAGTCAGTGAAGAAGATGGAGGACGGGCTGCGTCTCGGCGCGCGGGACTACCGCGCGACCAGCGAGCGGAACACCTTCAAGGAGCTGGCGGGATCCTTCGACCTGATCATCAACACCGTGTCGGCGAACCTGAACCTGGCCGACTACCTCAAACTGCTCAAGCTGGACGGCACCCTGGTCGAGCTCGGCATGCCGGAGAACCCGATGGCGGTGCCTGCGGGTGCGTTGATCTTCGGGCGGCGCAGCATCTCCGGTTCGCTGATCGGCGGGATCCGCGAGACCCAGGAGATGCTCGACTTCTGCGCCGAGCACGACGTGCGCCCCGAGATCGAGGTGGTCGCGCCGGAGTACGTCAACGAGGCCTACGAGCGGGTGCTCGCGAGCGACGTCCGGTACCGGTTCGTCATCGACACCTCGTCACTGCGTTAGGACGACCGACGACAACGGCCGGAGCGGATGTCCGCTCCGGCCGTTGCCTTCGAGACCTCAGACGCCCAGCGTGCGCTGGATGTCGCCCTTCATGGCGTTGAGCTGCGAACCCCAGTAGCCCCAGCCGTGCGTGCCGTTGGCCGGGAAGTTGAACGTGGCGTTGCTGCCGCCGTCCGCCGTGTACGCCTCCTGGAACGCCCGGTTACTGTCCTGGGTGATGCTCTCCAGCAGCTGACCGGGGATGTCACCGCCGCCACCGAGGTCACCGGGCCTGCCGTTGCCGGTGTACACCCAGATCCGGGTGCCGTTGGCTGCCAGCCGGCCCGCCTGCAGCGTCGGGTCGTTGCGCTGCCATGCCGGGCCGCCGCCCGGTCCCCACATGGCGGTCGCGTCGAAGCCGCCGGCGTCACGCATCGAGAAGCCGACCAGCGTCGGCCAGATGCCCTGGGACAGGTTGAGAAATCCCGAGAGCGACCCCGCGTAGGAGAACTGGCCCGGGTGGTAGGCGGCGAGGATCAGCGCCGAGCTACCCGACATCGACAGCCCGACCACGGCGTTTCCGCTGGGCGAGATGCCCTTGTTGGCCGAGAGGTAGGCGGGCAGTTCGGAGGTCAGGAACGTCTCCCACTGGTAGCTCTGCGTCCTGCCGTTGCCGACCGCCGGGCTCTGCCAGTTGGTGTAGAAGCTCGACATGCCGCCGACCGGCATGACGACCGACAGGCCCGACTGGTAGTAGTTCTCGAAGGCGGCGGTCTCGATGTCCCACCCGCTGTTGTCGTCGCGGGCACGCAGCCCGTCGAGCAGGTAGACCGCCTTCGATCCGCCACCCTGGAATTTCACCGGGATGTCGCGGCCCATGGCCGCCGAGGGCACCATCAGCGTCTCTACCGGCAGGCCCGGCCTCGAGTAGGCCGCCGCGGTGGCCGACCCACCGGCGACCGCGACCAGCGCCGGCAGCATGAGCGCCGCCAGCACGCCCGCCGCGAGGCGGCGGACCGATCGGGATATCAATGTCATCTCTCACGCTCCATCTGAAGGGGTGCCGCAGCGCGGCACATCGCAGGACGCGGCCCGGCTACAGAGTCACCCGGCTCGGGATGCCGCTACTTGGCATCCGCCGCGCCGAAAGTCCAACGACCGACTGTTTCGGTGCTGACATGGACTTTGTCGCCCACCGGTACCCGGCCGTTACGCCGTTGACCCCTCCCGGACGCCGGACGTCACCAACACGTCATGGCGGACAGACCGTGCGATGGAGCTACTTCTTGCGCTGACTCTCGGCGTACTCCTGCGGCCTGTTCTTCTTCATCCACGCCCGCATCGGCCAGAACAGCAGCCACAGCACGGGATAGACCGTGACGTAGAAGAGGCCGTAGCACGCCAGCCCGAACAGCACGCCGACCACCCAGGCCGGGTAGACGATCACCAGACAGAACTGGACGAACTGCTTGAGCACCACCGGGTACCCGTCGGCCCAGCTCCACACCGTCCTCGGGCTCATGGCGCTGACCAGTTGCCGCCATGTCGACTGCTTGCCCTCGGCGACCTCGGCCTGCACCGGCTGATCGGGCCTGTGGGGTGTGGCATCCGGGATGGTCATGATCACCGTCTTCCTGTGATGTCCCTGCTGAGCCGATACGTGCGCGGTGCGCAAACTAGTCTTCAGACGTTGGAGTTCGATTGGACGACTCGCGGGAAGCCTCACCGGCCTCCCCGGCCGCGGACGGACGGTGTCGCTTGGACTTCCTGATGCTCGGGCCGCTGACCGTGCTCTGCGACGGCGAACCGCGGCCACTCGGGGGCCTGCGACAACGGGCGGTCCTGGCCGCGTTGCTCCTCAACGCCGGCCGCGACGTCGAGATCGACCGGCTGATCGACGATGTCTGGCACGACGCTGCGCCGCGGAAACCGGTGCTGTCACTGCGCGCCTATGTCGCCAATCTGCGCCGGATACTCGGCGCTGACCTCGGCCTGACCACCGGGACCAGCTCCTACTGCCTCGACGTCGGGAACCACCGGGTCGATGCCGGGGACTTCGAGGACCTGATCGAGCGGGGTCGGCGTCAGCTCGACAGCGGCGACGCCGAAGGTTCGTCGCGGACCCTGCAGCAGGCACTCGGGCTCTGGCGTGGCACGCCCCTGTCGGACCTGCGCAACGAGGTGTTCGTCCAACAGGAGGTGCACCGGCTCGAGACACTGCGGGCCGACGCCGTGGAGGCGCGGTTCGAGGCGGAGCTCCGGCTCGGACGCGCCGAGGCCTCGATCGCGGGCCTCGCGCTCGAGGTGGCCGCCAATCCGATGCGGGAACCGCTGTCGGGCCAGCTGATGGTGGCGCTCTATCGCGCCGGTCGCCGCTCGGAGGCGCTGCGCGCCTATGCGCAGCTGGCCGCCGTTCTCGATGAGGAGCTCGGGGTGCGGCCCGGCCTGCCACTGCAGCGCCTCGCCGAGCAGATCCGGGACGAGTCTCCCGACCTCGACTGGCGGCCCGCCCGCGGCGGCCGGCAGCAGGCACCGAGAGACATCAGCGAGAGCGCGTTGCACGGACGGTCCGCGGAGCTCCATCGCCTTCGCGCCGCACTGACCGCCGCGGCGGCAGGCCGGGGCAGCATCGCCGTGCTCACCGGCGACAGCGGCGTCGGCAAGACGGCGTTGGCGACCGAAACAGCCCGTGCCGCAGACGGTCTCGGCATGTCGGTGACCTGGGCCGGGCATGCGGGCGACGTGGTGCGGCCGCCGATGTGGGCTTGGAACGAGGTGATCGGGCAGGCGAGCGCGGACCCGGACGATTCCGGCGCGCACGCCGAGTACGACCTCGCCCAATCCACCGCACGGGCCGTCGGGGCGCAGTCGAAGAAGACACCCACCGTCGTGGTGCTCGACGACCTGCACCGCGCTGACGGTCTCACCTGCGACGTCCTCGAGCTGCTGTCCGACGCCGTACACCGGGTGCCGCTGCTGATCCTCGCCACGTGGCAGGCCGGCGGCGACGAGCGCCCGCTGCGCGAGGACGCCTTCGACCGCCTCCTGAGCCGCGCCCACATCACACTGATCTCGCTACGGGGCATCGACGCCGAGGCGACCGCCGCGCTGATCAGAGAACTGACGGGAATCGAACCGACTCCGGAGTTCACGGCAGCGGTGCGGACCCGTACCGGCGGGAACCCCTTTTACATCGGCGAATTGGTGCGTCTGCTCCACGACAGCGGACGCCTCGACGCCACCACCAGGGTGATCGAGGGTGACGACGTCCCCGACGCCGTATCGGGCATCGTCCGCCGCCGGATGGCCGATCTGCCCGACGCCACGCGCAGGGTGCTCACCGCGGCGGCCGTCACCGGGATGGAGTTCCCCATCGCCCGGCTGGCGACGGCGTTGCAGATGAGCGCGCATACCGCGGCGGCCGACCTCGAGCCCGCCCTGGCCGCCGGTCTGCTGCGGGACTCGACCGACCAGTTCGGGTCCTATCGCTTCAGCCATGGCCTGGTACGCGACGCGATCGCGTCGCAGATCGCCGGCGTGGCCCGCGCCGAACTCCATGCCGAACTCGCACGCGCCCATGCGGCGTCGGCCGGCCGCACACCACAGGAGACGGCCGACGGCGCGCTGCACGCCTGGCGTGCGGGTGGCGCCCTCGACCCGCACACCGCGCTCGCGCTCATCGACGGGGCGCGTCGCGATGCGTGGACAAGGTCGATGTACGCCGAAGTGGCCGAATTGGACCGCCGCGCACTTGAGGTCTGCGCCCGGCTGCCCGCCGACCCCGGACGCACCGCACGCGAGACCGATCTGCGGATGCAGCTGGCGTCGGTCGAAGCGGTGGTGAACGGCCAGAGTTCGATGGGTGTGCTCGAGGACCTACGGCGCTCCTCGGAGGGGGACGCCGACGCGGAGCCGTTCACCGTGGCGGTGGCCATGGGCTGCCTCGAGGCGTGTGGATCGGGGCGCTACCACGAGGCGCGGGTGCTCTCCGACGGGTTGATCGCCTACCACGAATCGACCGGCGACGGCCTCGCCGGATCGGCCGGGCTTTACATCCGGGCACTCGCACAGTTCATGCGCGGGCAGCTCGACCCGTGCGTCAACACCCTCGAACGACTCTGGGAGCATCCGGCCGACTGGGAACGGTACGGCGCGCTGGCCTCGTTCGACGTCATCGCCTTCGGCGTCGGGTGCCACGCCTATGCGCTGCGCGGCGACCTGGATGCGGCCGAGTCGGCGATCGCGCGCGGGGTCGCACTGGGCGGCGCGCGCAACGACGGCTTCGGCACAGCGGTAGTCCGGACCGCGGCCGTGCAGCTGTCCGCGATGCTCGGCGACGTCGACGGGCTCGCGCAGCGGGCTGAGCAGGTGCTCGGCGAGCTCACCGAACTCGGTGTCGAGCAGTTCATTCCGGGCGCTCAGCTCATCCGCGGCTGGGCGCTCGGGACGGGTCCGGACGGTATCGACACCACCGAGGACATGCACGACGCGATTGCCGCGCATGCCAGGGGCGGACGACGGATCTTCTCGCCGCTGTACTACGCGCTGCTCTCCGACGTCGAGTCCGTCCATCGGGATCGGGCGCATGCAGTGGCCGCGCTCGATGCGGCGGAACGCATCTCGGCGGCCACCGGTGAGCGGGTGTGGGACGCGATGCTGTCCGCGCGCCGTCTCGCGTTGCGCGCCACGGTCTAGCGCGAGCTCCGCCCGTCCGGTCTCCGCGGGAAGTCGACCGCCCCTTGACTCCGCGGCCCGTCACTGCCAGAGTCCTGATCGATCGATCAGTTTCTGTCGCCCGCCCGAGTGCGGCGCCAACCGGAGGTGTAGAGCATGGGTGACCGCGTAGCGGGCAAGGTGGCATTCGTCACGGGAGCGGCCCGGGGCCAGGGCCGGAGCCACGCCCTGCGACTCGCACAGGAGGGCGCCGACATCATCGCGGTGGACGTCTGCGCGCCGGTCAGCAGCAACAGCGTGATCCCGCCGTCCACACCCGACGACCTGGCCGAGACCGCCGACCTGATCAAGGGGCAGAACCGCCGCATCGTCACCGCCGAGGTCGACGTCCGCGACTACGACGCGCTGGCGGCCGCCGTGGACAGCGGTGTCGAACAGCTCGGGCGACTGGACATCATCGTCGCCAACGCAGGCATCGGCAACGGCGGACAGACGCTGGACAAGACCAGCGAGCACGATTGGCAGGACATGATCGACGTCAACCTGTCCGGGGTGTGGAAGACTGTCAAGGCCGGTGTGCCGCACATTCTCTCGGGTGGGCGCGGCGGCTCGATCGTGCTCACCAGTTCGGTCGGTGGGCTGAAGGCCTATCCACACACCGGCCACTACATCGCCGCGAAACACGGTGTGGTCGGGCTGATGCGGACGTTCGCGGTCGAACTGGGCGAGCATTCCATCCGGGTCAACTCCGTGCACCCGACCAACGTCAACACCCCGATGTTCATGAACGAGGGGACGATGCGCCTCTTCCGGCCCGACCTGGACGCGCCCGGACCGGACGACATGGCGGTCGTCGCCAGGATGATGCACGTGCTGCCTGTCGGATGGGTCGAACCCGAGGACATCAGCAATGCCGTGCTGTTCCTCGCCTCCGACGAGGCGCGTTACGTGACCGGTCTTCCCGTCACCGTGGACGCCGGCAGCATGCTGAAGTGACCCGGGGACGGTGTCACGGCTTCCGGGCCGACGGCGCGTCGCCGTCGTACCGGACCAGGAAGCGTTCGAGGAATGCGCGCATCTGATCGTGCCCATCGGTGACACCGATGGCGATCTCGTTGCACAGGCTGCGTGCCATCTGCGCCACCAGCATCGAGACGACGACCGGCGGGTAGTCCTCGAGGTCCACGCCGTGGGTGCGCAGCGCGACGGTCACCGCGGCCGTCTCGATGTCGCGCACCCGCTCGGCGTAGGCCTTCAGTTCGGCACCGATCACCTTGCGGTGGTTGGCCATCGCCATGAACTCGGTGTTCAGACCGGTGCGGCGGGGATCGGAGTTGATCATCCACAGCGCCCGCAGCGGGTTGTCCTCGGTGAGCGCCTTGCGCATCTCCGCCAGGGAGACCTCCGCCCCGGCCCGCAGCACCGCCAGGAACAGGTCATCCATCGTGTCGAAGTAGTAGTAGACCAGCGCCGGCTTCACGCCGGCCACGGCGGCGACCCGCCGCGAGGTGGCCGCGGCGTAGCCCTCGTCCCGCATGATTTGAGCGGTGGCGTCGATCAGGCGAAGCCGTGCGCCGGCGTCCTTCGCCTTCGGCTTTCCGGGGGCAGCCATCTCAGCAGTCTCCACGATCCCTTGTCGCATCGGGCGATTCGCCGTCGGCGGCCCGCGTCTTGACCACCGTAATCGACGCATGGTATCCATGACCAGTCACGGAATTTGATCGATCGATCAGTTTTTGGAGGGCGTCGCCGATGTCTGCGTCAGCTCGACGTGTCCACGTCGACACACATCTGTGCGAGGGGCACGGGCTCTGCGTCGACCTCGCGCCCGAGGTGTTCGACCTCGGCGATGACGACGTCGCCCGTTGCGACGTCCGGCCGGCGGACACGTTGTGGAACAAGGTGGACGCCGCGGTGGACGCCTGTCCGCGCGGCGCGATCAGCGTTGTATCCGAGCAGCATTCATCGAGCGACCGGACCGGAAGGGCGGCGACGGCATGACCGATCTGGCTTCAGTGGACTACTTCACCGACGCGGCGACCGCCCAGGATCCCTACGGCTATCTCGAATGGCTCCGCAGCCATGGCCCGGTGTACCGGGAACCCCACCACGGCGTGCTGGCCGTGACGGGCTATGCGGAGGTCATGGCGGCGTTCAAGGACTTCGATTCCTTCTCCGCGGTCAATGCGATCGGCGGCCCGTTCCCTCCGCTGCCGTTCGAACCCGAGGGTGACGACATCACCGAACAGATCGAGGCGCACCGGCACGAGTTCCCGATCTTCGAACACATGGTGGTCATGGATCCGCCCGCGCACGAACGGGCCCGGTCGCTGCTGAGCAGGCTGCTGACACCGCGACGGCTCCAGGAGAACGAGGAGTTCATGTGGCGACTGGTCGACGACCAGCTCGACGAGTTCATCACCAACGGCAGATGTGAGTTCCTCTCCGAATACGCCCGCCCGTTCGCGACGCTCGCGATCACCGACCTGCTGGGCGTGCCTGCCGAGGACCGCGCCGAGTTCCGCCGCGCCCTTGGCGCCGAGAAGCCGGCGGGTAACCGGGTGGGCGCGCTCGACGGTGAACCGGTGGGCCTGAATCCGCTGGAGTACCTCGATGACAAGTTCTGCGGGTACATCTCCGAGCGCCGGCGCGAACCTCGCGAGGACGTGCTGAGCGGCATGGCGTGTGCGACCTATCCCGACGGTTCGGTGCCCGAAGTGCTCGAGGTCGCCAAGCCCGCCACCTTCCTGTTCGCGGCCGGCCAGGAAACCGTCACCAAGTTGTTGAGCGCGGCCGTGCAGACCCTCGGGGACCGCCCGGAGTTTCAGCAGGTCCTGCGCGAACGCCGGGAGTTGATACCGGCGTTCATCGAGGAGGCCCTTCGCCTCGAGAGCCCCACCAAGGTCGACTTCCGGCTCGCCCGCAAGACGACGACGCTGGCGGGGGTGCACATCCCGGCCGGCACCGTGCTGATGCTCTGCCTCGGCGCGGCGAACCGGGACCCGCGAAAGTTCGACGAGCCGAACGAGTTCCGGCTCGATCGCAAGAACGTCCGCGAACACATCGCGTTCGGCCGGGGAATCCACACCTGCGCAGGCGCTCCCCTGGCCCGCGTCGAGGGACGCATCACCGTGCACCGGCTCCTCGACCGGATGCGGGACATCACCATCAGCGCGTCCGATCACGGTCCCGCCGGCAGCCGTCGCTACGCCTACGAGCCGACGTTCCTGCTCCGCGGGCTGACCGAACTACACATCGAGTTCAGCCGGGCGGGGTGAGCTCAGCCCATGCCGATGCGGATGTTCTTCACCTGCATGAACTCGTGGAGGCCGTCGAGGCCACCCGTGCGGCCGAACCCGCTCTTCTTGTAGCCGCCGTAGGGTCCCTGCGGCGAGATGATGCTCAGCTGATTGATCCACACCGAACCCGCCTCCAGCCGCCGGGCGACGCGATGGGCGCGGGTGAGGTCGCGGGTGTGGACGAATGCGTTCAGCCCGTAGGGAGTGTCGTTGGCGAGGCGCAGCGCCTCGGCTTCGTCGCGGAAGCGGATGACGGAGACCACCGGGCCGAACGTCTCGGTCTGTGCGAGCGCGGAGGCATTGTCGACGTCGCCGAAGACGGTCGGTTCGATGTAGTAGCCCGGCGCGAGGCCACCGCCGATCCGGGTGCCGCCGAGCAGCAGCTCACCCGACTTCTGCGCCACCGCATCCCCGATGACGCCGAGGATGCGGTCAGCCGCGGTGGCGCTGATGACCGGGCCGAAGAACACCGTCGGGTCCAGCGGGTCGCCGATCTTGGCCGCGGCTACCGCGGCGAGGAACTTCTCGAGGAACACGTCGTACACCGCATCGTGGACCAGCACGCGGCTGGCGCACGCACAGCTCTGGCCGGACTGCATCAGCGGTCCCTGATGGGCCGCCAACGCTGCGGCCTGATCGAGGTCGGCGTCGGAGAAGACGACGTTCGCGGACTTGCCGCCCAGTTCGGCGACCACCGGCGTCAGGTTCGCCGCGGCGGCGACGAGCACCCGCCGTGCCGTGGCGTCGCCACCGGTGAAATGGACCTTGCGGATGCCGGGGTGGCGGACCAGCGCCTCCCCGCCCTCGGCGCCTGCCGGGACGACGTTGACCAGACCCGGCGGCAGGCCCGCCTCGATGCAGAGCTCGCCGAACCGCAGCGCAGCCATCGGCGCGAGCTCGGAGGGCTTGAGCACCACGGCGTTCCCCGCGGCCAGCGCCGGCGCGACACACGACGCGGCGACCGCCAGCGCACCGTTCCACGGAGTGATCACCGCGACCACGCCGTAGGGTTCCCGCTCGATGAGGTTGACGTCGAAGGACCCGTTGACCGGCGAACTGGTGCCGTGCGGCTTGTCGGCGTAGCCCGCGAAGTGACGGATGAACCACTCGAGCATCCGCGCGGTGCCCGCGAACGACACCGGCACCGCGTAGTCGTGCACGTTGAGCAGGGCGAGTTCGTCGAGGTGGTCGCGCACGACGTCGGCGAGGTCGACCATGAGGTCGCGACGCCGGTCCACGGTCAGCGACATCCAGGCGCGGTGCGCCTCCCAGGCGGAGGCGACGGCGTGGTCCATCTCGGCCGCACCCGCGAGGGTCACGGTGGCATTGGGCTCACCGGTGGCGGGGTAGATGTGCTGGTGACGGCCGCCGGAGGACTGGGTGACGGGTTCGCCGTCTATCAGCAGACCGCTGGGCAGCGAGAGTGCGGTGCTCACTGCGGCACGCCTCCTTCGGCCCGCCACTCCTCGAGCACCCGCTCCTTCTGCCGTCCGATCTCGTCGTTGAGCTGCGAGGCCTTCGCCCAGCCGTAGTAGGCGGCGAATTGCAATGCCAGCTCGTCCATTTCGGTGAACGAGATGTCACGGCTCTTCAAGGCGGCGTAGACGTGGCTCAGGATCGGATACGGCGCGTCCTGAAACGCCACACACGCGACGGTGACGAAGCGACGTTCCCTCATGGCCAGTCCCGGGCGCTGCCACATCTCACCGAAGACGAAGTTGAGGATGCCCGCACCGGAGTAGGGGTTGTCACGCGTGGGCACATACGGCACGCAGTTGACGTCGCGGAAGGCCTGTTCGCCGCTCGCGAGGCGGTCCTCCGGATCGCTCGGTGTCACCAGTGGCAGCAGCGGGTCCGGTTGCGGGGTCTGCGATCCGCGCTCGCGGTGGATGCGTTCCCACTGCTCGTCGACGACCATGTTGAACCGCGAGGCCTTCGGCCATCCGCTGTAGACGGCGAAATGCAGTACGGTCTCCCGCATCTCGGCGATCGTCAGATCACCGCTGTTGAGTGCGGCGTAGACGTGGTCGCGCAACGGGCCCTCGGCGTCGGCGGCTGCGACGCAGGGCAGCGTGACGAACCGCCGGTTCCGGCGGCTGAGTCCCGGCCGGTCCCAGACCTCGCCGAAGACGAAGTCGACCAGGCCGATGGTTGCGGGTGTCATGTCGTCGGGGGCGGTGAAGGTCATCACGTCGGAGAACGCGTGCCTGCCGCGGGTCGAGCGTTCGGTGCCCGTCGTCGTCATCTGATGTCTCCACTCATCGCAGGGTGACGCCCGCGTCGACCTTGAACTCGAGGCCGGTCACGTAGCGGGATTCGTCGGAAGCCAGGAACAGCACCGCGTTGCTGATGTCGATCGCCTCGGCCATCACGATCGGCATGGCGTTGAGGAAGATCGGCACGAGGTCGGGCCTCGCCTCGGCGAGCAGGCCGTGCAGCGACGCCGGCTGCATGCCCGTCTCGACCCCGGTCGGGTGCACGGTGTTCACCCGGATGTTCTGTGCTGCAAGCTCGTTGGCGAGTGCCCGGCTCAGCCCCACCACGCCGTGCTTGGACGCGGTGTACGGCGTGTGCAGCGGCGTGCCCTTCAGCCCGGCCGCCGAGCTGATGTTGATCAGGCTGCCGCCGTGGTCGACCAGGTGTGGCAGCGCGGCAGCACACGTGTTCCACGTTCCGATCAGGTTCACGTCGACGACGGTGCGCCACTGCTCGGGCGTGGTGGTGTCCCAGGTGCCCACGGTCAGCACGCCCGCGTTGGCCACCGACGCGTCCAGTCCGCCGAGTTCCGCGACGCCGTCGGCCACGGCGGCCGCCAGCGCAGCGGCGTCGCGCACGTCGACCACGTGGGTCACCGCACGCCTGTCGTGCTTCTCGACCAGGCGCGCGGTCTCCTCGAGGTCGTCGCGGGTCGCCAGCGGATACTCGACCTCGGGCAGCGACGCGCAGATGTCGACGAGGATGAGATCGGCGCCTTCTTCGGCCAGCCGCACCGCGTGGCTGCGGCCCATGCCGCGGGCCGCGCCGGTGACCAGGACCCGCTTGCCCGCGACCCGTCCGGGTGTTGACGTCATCGCGGCCTACAGCTTGTTGCAGAAGCCGGCGTCCACCGGGAACGTGACCCCGGTGACGTACTTGGCCGCATCGGACACCAGATAGGCGATCGCCGCGCTGATGTCCTCGGGTTCGAGCAGTCCGACCGGCATCGGGTTCTGCAGGTGCGGGCCGCCGCCCGGATAGTTCTCCAGGAACGACGTCATCGCCGGGTTCACCGCCATCATCGTGTTCACCGCGGTCGGGTGCACTGTGTTGACCCGGATGCTCTCGGAGGCAAGCGCATTGGACAGCGTTCGCATGAGCCCGACGATGCCGTGCTTGGACGCGGCGTACGCGAGGCCACCGCCCTGCAGGCCGCCGAACCCGCGGAGGCCCGCGGTGGAACTGGTGAAGACGATCGACCCGCCCCTGCCGCCGGCGATCAGGTGCGGGATAGCGGCCTTCGCGGTGTGGAACGCGCCCACCAGGTTGACGTCGAGCACGTCGGTCCACTGCTCGAGTTCTTCCTCGATGGTCAGTTCGCGGAACGCCATGATCGCGATACCCGCGTTGGCGCAGACGATGTCGAGGCGGCCGAAGTGCTGCACGCCCGCGGTGAGCGCCGCGTCGACGGCGGCGTAGTCGCGGACGTCGGCGACCGACCCGAGCATCTTGCCCCCGGCTCGCTCAACGAGCGCGATCGTCTCGTCGAGTTCTTCGCGGCTGGCCATCGGGTAGCCGTTGGACGCGATGTCGGCGCAGATGTCGACACCGATGATGTCGGCGCCGTCTGCCGCGAGGCGCACGGCGTGACTGCGCCCTTGGCCGCGGGCGACGCCCGTGATGAATGCGACCTTGCCGTCCAGAGAACCCATGTGTCCGCTCCATTGCGCTGGTCACACACTGAAGGCGGTGTGACGTGAGTAACCGTGTTACACCGGGTACAGTAACCGCGTTACCCGCCGACGGCAAGGGAGGTGTTCATCAGGTGGCCAGCGCGGAGAGCAACGACGGCCGACGCGCCGAGAACCGAGACGCCATCCTGGACACCGTCGCCGAACTGCTCGAGACCGAAGGCTATGACGCGGTTCAGTTGCGCGAGGTCGCCCGTCGCAGCCGGACGTCACTCGCCACCATCTACAAGCGCTACCCGAACCGCGACGAACTGATCATCGCGGCGCTGCACTCATGGATGGACGAGCACCGGTACTCGGGCCTGGTGCATCAGACCCCCGCACCCGGCGAGTCGGTCTACGACGGGATGATGCGGGTGTTGCGCACCATCTTCGAGCCGTGGGAGCACCATCCGGCGATGCTGACGGCGTTCTTCCGGGCCCGCGCCGCGCCGCGCGGACAGCAGATCTTCCGCCGCGGCCTCGACATCACCGTTCCGTCGTTCATGCAGGTGCTCGCGGGCGTCGACGACGCGTTCGTCCGCGATCTCGAGACCATTCTGTCCACCGTGATCTACGGACTGCTCGGCCGGTTCGCAGCGGGCGAGATCGCGATCACCGACATCCTCCCCAGCCTCGACCGCACCGTGTACTGGCTCACGGCCGGCTACCAGGCGACCGGGACGGCGTCGGTCAGATCGGACGCGTCTCCGTCTCGTTGACTGTCATCCCGTGCTCGTAGAAGTCGTTGAAGATGTACGCCTTGAAGGGGTCGTTGCGGATCGTCCAGCCGTTCACGCGGTAGGTCTCACGGGGACCCAGCACGACGTCGCCATCCGCGGGAGGAAGCGTCCCGCTGAACCAGAATCTCTCGCCGGTGCCGCGGACCACGGCGAGGCTTTGCTGCGGAATGTAGGGGGCGACCGCCGGTGACGTGCCGAACGGCCGGCCGTTCGTCAACCCGCACACCGCCATCGGCCCGCCGCCCCGCGGGACGTCATCGGTGCTGATGAGGCATCTGAGCTTGCCGTCCTGGACGCGGACCACCTGGTCTCCGTCGGCGGCGCCCGCATGCGCGGCGAGGGGATACGCGGTCACGGCGATCACTGCCGCCGACGCCGCGAGGAAGGCTCCAACCATGGTCATCCCGATTCGAGTCGACATCCTTGTCGGGACGTGATGCTTCCACGACCCGCGGCTCAGGATGGCCGATTTCGGGCGTTTTGTCGTTTGCCGGCGGAACGCCGTCGTGCGCGCTATAGAGCTTGCGCTAGAAGTCCCAGTCCTCGTCGGTGGTCACGACGGCCTTACCGATGACGTAGCTGGAGCCGGAGCCGGAGAAGAAGTCGTGGTTCTCGTCGGCGTTGGGTGAGAGCGCCGACAGGATCGCCGGGTTCACGTCGGTCTCGTCGCGCGGGAACAGCGCCTCGTAGCCGAGGTTCATCAACGCCTTGTTCGCGTTGTAGCGCAGGAACTTCTTGACGTCCTCGGTCAGCCCCACCTCGTCGTAGAGGTCCTGGGTGTACTCGACCTCGTTGTCGTAGAGCTCGAACAGCAGCTCGTAGGTGTAGTCCTTGAGTTCGGCCTTGGTCGCCTCGTCGTGCAGGGCCAGACCGCGCTGGAACTTGTAGCCGATGTAGTAGCCGTGCACCGCCTCGTCGCGGATGATCAGCCGGATCATGTCGGCGGTGTTGGTCAGCTTGGCCCGGCTCGACCAGTACATCGGCAGATAGAAGCCGGAGTAGAAGAGGAAGCTCTCCAGCAGCGTGGAGGCCACCTTGCGCTTGAGCGGCTCGTCGCCCTTGTAGTACTGCATGACGATCTCGGCTTTGCGCTGCAGGTTCGCGTTCTCCTCCGACCACCGGAACGCGTCGTCGATGTCGGCCGTCGAGCACAGCGTCGAGAAGATGTTGCTGTAGCTGCGCGCGTGCACCGACTCCATGAACGCGATGTTGGTGTACACCGCCTCCTCGTGCGGGGTGAGCGCATCGGGGATCAGGCTGACCGCGCCGACGGTGCCCTGGATGGTGTCGAGCAGGGTCAGGCCGGTGAAGACCCGCATCGTCAACTGCTTCTCGTGGGCGTTGAGCGTGTTCCAGGACGGGATGTCATTGGACACCGGGACCTTCTCCGGCAGCCAGAAGTTACCGGTCAGCCGGTCCCAGACCTCGGCGTCCTTCTCGTCCTGCACCCGGTTCCAGTTGATCGCCGAGACGCGGTCGATCAACTTCATGCCATCGCTCACCAGAACCCCACTTCACCAGGCTTTTCGCACGTCCGCTATAGCCGCTCTATAGCCACCAGCGACACTACTCGTAGTGGCCGACACCTCGAGGGAACCCAAGATATTGGGTTTGCGGCGTGTCGTTCAGGCGACGTTCTCGCGGCGCCGGACGCCCTCGTGCAGCGGCAGATCGGGGTCGAGTTTGATGCCGAGCAGGTCGCAGGTGCCGCCGATCGCGCCGACCATGATCGTGGTCAGATGCGCCACGAAGTCGTCGGTCGACATCCGACGCGGGGTGTCGACGCCGAGGCCGAGCCACCAGTCGGTGGCCGAGGCGATTGAGCCGAAGGCCGCGTAGGCGGCCAGTTCTAGCGCGTCGGCGTCCAGCTCGATCTCGCGCAGTTCCTTGTCGAACATGCTGGCCATCGCCACGGTGATCTCGCGGCTCTCGTTGAGCGCGCGCATGGTCGATTCGCTCTGCTCGGCGAAGCGGCCCTGGATCAGGAAGCGGATGACGTTGGGGTGCTCGTCGACCAGTCGCACGTATTGCTCGACGCTGCGCCGGATGATCTCGCGACCCGGGTCGGAGTTCAGGTCGATAGACGGGAAGATCGCCGTCCACAGCATGTCCCGCAGCCGCTGGCCGATCGCCTGGAACAGGTCGGACTTGTCGGCGAAGTGGCGGTAGATCTTGGGCTTGGCCGTGCCGGCCTCCTCGGCGATCTCACGCAGGCTCAGATCGGGGCCCAACCGGTCGATCGCCCGGAACGCGGCGTCGACGATCTCCGACCGCACTTTCTTGCGGTGTTCGCGCCAGCGTTCGCTACGGGCGTCCACCTTGGCGCCCGTTTCGTCACCGGTGCGTGACCTCGACCCTCGTCGCACGGGCTCACTGTACCCGCCTCGTAGCCGCTGACCTGCTCATAGGCGACGTGTGACGCATTCCTTACCGCCGCTGGCCTGCGGTTCGCCCGGGGAGAACGGTTCCACCGACTTGGGTACTATCTCTGCGACAGCTCAATCGACGAGACGAGAAGTATGACGCAGCGATACGACCTGGTGATCGCCGGCGGTGGACCGTCGGGTTCGGCCGCCGCCTGGCAGGCCGCCCAGACCGGTGCGAAGGTCGTGGTCCTGGATAAGGCCGAGTTCCCGCGCGACAAGCCGTGCGGCGACGGCCTGACCGCCCGCGCGGTCAGCTACCTGCAGAAGATGGGCCTGGCTGACGAGGTGGCCACCTACCACCGGGTCAACCGGGTCACGGTGTTCAGCCCCAGCCAATGGGAACTGTCCTTCCCGACGCGGCCCGGCATGCCCGACCACGGCCACACCGTCAGCCGCACCCACCTCGACACCGTCCTCCTCAAGCACGCGGAGTCCGCGGGCGCCGAGGTCCGGCAGGGCGCCGAGGTCACCGGACCCGAGGTCGACGCCAACGGCCGGGTCATCGGCGTGGTGCTCAAGGGCGGCGAGAAGGTCTACGGGGACGCGGTGATCGCGGCCGACGGCGCCTACTCCCCCATCAAGCGGGCGCTGAAGATCGACTCGCAGTACAACGGCTACCAGGCCATCGCGATCCGGTCGGAGATGCACGCCAACCGGCCGGACTCCGATTCGCTCGACATCTACCTCAAGCTGGCGTTCCAGGGCGACCAGTTGCCGGGCTACGGCTGGGTGTTCCCGATGGGCGACGGCATCTTCAACATCGGCTTGGGCTACGTCAACAGCTACAAGAACTGGCAGTCGATCAACGCCACCCAGTTCCTCGGCGAGTTCCTCCGCACGCTGCCGCGCGAGTGGGACCTGCCGCCGATCGAGGAGCTCAAGAAGAACAAGAGCGTCCGGGCGTGGCGACTGCCGATGGGCTTCACCGCGTGGCCGCCGTGGCGGCCGGGCGTGCTGTTCACCGGCGACTCGCTCGGTGCGGGCAAGCCGGCGTCCGGCGCGGGCATCTCCAAGGCGCTGGAGTCCGGGCTCGCCGCGGGCGAATGCGCCATCGCCGCGCTGACCAACGGCGGCCCCGACGACTTCACCAACTACGCCAACCGGATGGAAGCGGCGTGGGGCCGTGAGTACAAGCGCGGCCGCTACTTCCACAAGCTGGCCGGCATTCCCGCCGTCGCGAACAACGGCATCAAGCTCATCGACAACGCGCTCTTCCGCGATCGCATGCTGAAGTCGCTGTACAAGAAGGCGCAGGGTCCGCAGCACAAGTACTGACCCCGAAGTTTCCGCCCCGCCGATTCATCGGCGCCGCCGAGTGTGGACCCAGGCACGTTCTCCGTGCTTGGTCCACACTCGGCGTTCTTCGTGTCGGACCCTTTCGGTAGACCTTTTCCGTGACCGCAGCGCAGCGTCGCGGTGGGCGGAAGGTCTAGTCATTCCCCAATGAGCTCGCCGCGTTGTTTGCTACGCTCCGAGAACGGCCGGGGGTGGCCATGATCGAGTTTGGAGGGGAAAGTGAGAGCTAGAAGAATTGCGGCAATGGTCGGAGCCTTTGCTGGCGGGTCGGCGATCTTTGCCGCACCGGCATATGCTGAACCGCTGACCGCAGGCACGTACGCAGTCAAGTTGAGCGGCATGAACGGTTCTACGTTGGACCAGACCTGGATCCTCACCTCGTGCGGTGTGGATTGTCTCCGTACGAATGCGGAAAGCCCGTATGAGCTGCGCCGGAATGGCACCGTGTGGACTGGCAACGCCACTCCGGACAGCAGGACGACCATCGATGAAGCCACGATGACCGGAACCCTGGCGACCGCAATTATGACGTTCCCACTTCAGTTCACCAGAGTCGGCTGAAAGCCCGGCCCAGTCCCGCGTCGCCGACCGGGCGGTTAGCGCCGCCACTCGCTTGCCGCGTGGGTGGGAACTGCCGCCGATCGTGTCGGACCCTTTCGGTAGACCATTCCTGTGACCGCAGCGCAGCTGACCGCCTTCATCTGTTACCGCGACCCGGACGCGATGGTCGACTGGGTGACCAAGGTTCTCGGATTCGACGTCGTGCGAAGCTTCCGGGACGCCGGCCACCTCGCCCACGCCGAGGTCAGGCGCGGCGACGCGGTGGTGTGCATCCAGCGCGACGACCGTGGATACGACGTTCCGGCCGTCAAGGGCGACTGTGTGGGCTCCGGGCTGTACGTGGTGGTCGACGCCGCCGACGTGGACGCGATCCACGACCGCGCGACGGCCGCCGGAACCACGGTGCTCATCCCGCCGGAGACCACGCCATGGGGCAATCACCGCGTCGAACTCCTCGACCCGGAGGGCCGGCAGTGGTCGATCGGCTCCTACCTACCGGGGCAGCCGGGCGACGACTGGTGAGCGGCTAACGTGCCGGGCATGCGACTCACCAACGACTGCTACCTCGTGACGCTGCGCTTCAATTCAGGTGTGGAGCACTACTTCCGCGACGGCGAGCGGTGGACCAAGGTGACCGCACGCGGACGCCGGATGCCTGCGACCGCCGAACAGGTGATGAACCATCTGCTGCCCGCGCTCGCCGGCGTCAAGCCGGGCATCGCGGTCGACGTCCGGCACCGCGACCTCGACGACGATGCGGGACAGCTCCTCGACAACCTGCGGGAGGGCGCGCCGACTGTGTAGACAGTCGTCGAACTCATGCCGACATGTCGACGACACCCCGCACGGTCGGTGGGGCGGCGGATCAGCAGACGGTCAGTGCGGAGTGAGCCCGTAGACGTGGTAACACGGCCAGTTCTGCTCCCCAGGAGCGCTCACCAGTGCAGGCGACCACATGGTCGGCACACCGCGGACGACCCAGCAGTTCTTGTCGGCGAGATCGACGCCGTTGGGATTGTCCGGCGGCGCCGCTTGCGGCGCCTGCTGCGGCTGGTTCTGCGGCAGGTCGGGAACTTCGGGGAGGCCGGGCTGTTGCTGCTTCTGCTGGCGCTCGTCGCAGATCTGCTGATGCGAGGGGGTCCGCGGCGAATCATCCGGCTCCAGCGGGCCACAGTCGATGGCGGGCTCGAAGGGCTGCGCACCTGCGATCGGCGCACCGCCCAGGATCGCGGCGGCAGCGGCCGCCACCATGAGACCTCGTACAGCAAATCCCCGGCACGATGGCATGGGCTCCCCTCCCTGTGGAAAGAACAGTAGACACCGGCGGGAGCCAAGATCGATACCGGTGGGTGTGACCGGCCTGGACGACATTTCCGTTTGCAAGAACTTCCCTGGGTCGCAAGGGGCCGCAGCAGAGAGGCAGCGGCTGATTGGCGTTCCGGGGTGCTCTCGAACGCCTCTAGTGTTTCTGTACATGGCCATCGCATTCGAAGACCTGCGCGGGCTCCATGACAGTGGGGCGTTGTACGCGATCCTGTCGCAGCTGTTGATGAATGAAGGTGTGGAACAGCAGCTGGGCGGTGAGTTCGACTGGGCGGCGGACCTGGACGCCGATTCTCTCGTATTCACCGGCCGCGCCTCGGGCGCGACGATCTCCACTTCGGTCGAGTTGATGGCCACCGTCGCTCCCAGTGCCCAGAGCATGATGTGGGGGCGTGCGCAGCCGGGCGGGGGTGGGGCCGGCGCGCAGAGAATCCTCGACCGCGGCGGCGCCGAGAATCTGCCAAGCCTGCTCAACGACGAGGTGCCGCTACCCGATGACCGGGATCCCTATGACACCGCCGCGGATGTCGCACAAGAGATCAGCGCGGTGGTGGCCGCGGTCACCGACGGAGGGCTCACCTCGGTCGTCCCCGTCGGTGGCGGCACGATCGCCGTGCTCCTGCTCGGTGACCTCGACTTCGCCCGGCCCCGTATCGATCACCGCTTAGTGACCCGCGTGCCGATGGTCTTGGGGGCCGGCCTGATCAACGACCACCGCAACGCCGTGCACGGTCTCGCGGTGATGTCCGGATGGACCATCGACTGGACCCAGAGCTGGGACCGGGCCGATCTCAGCGACCCGGTGACCGGCAATCGTTCTGCCGTCGCGTTCGACGAGTACGGCAGACTCGGCACGCTCGAGGGTGCGCTGAGTTGACCGCGGCGGCTCGGCTGGCCGCCGCCGGTGTGGTGACCGTCGAACAGGGCCTCACCGACGCCGAACTCGCGGATGTCGAGCAGGCGTTGGGCTTCACGTTCGCCGACGACCACCGGGCGTTCCTCGCCGCGGGGCTACCGGTGGGCCCGTCGTGGCCGGACTGGCGCAGCGAAGGCCGCCGGAGTCTGCAGAAGCGGCTGCGACTGCCGCTCGACGGGATCCTGTTCGCGGTGGAGTGGAGTGCGTTCTGGCCGCCCACGTGGGGGCCGCGGCCCGCAAGCATGAAACATGCGCTGCGGACGGCGAATTACGAGCTGGCACGCGCGCCCCGGCTGCTGCCGCTGCATGCGAACCACTACCTGCCCGCCGGTGCCGGCTCGTCCGGCGCGCCCGTTCTGTCGGTGGTGCAGGCCGATGTGACCGTCGTGGGCCGAGACATCGCGCAGTACATCGACAATTTCGTCGACCCGGATGTCGTACAGACCGCGGTCGCCGCACGCCACGTCGAGTTCTGGTCGGACCTGCTCGACTGAAGCGGCGGGGTTGTCAGCGGCGCCCGCGCGTGGCCCGGCCCGGCTTGCGGGCGACCTTGCCGGCGGCCGCGCGGGCCGCCTGTTTGGCGAGGGTCTTCTCCCGTGCGGTGCGTTTCGGTGCCGGCTGGTCCTGCGTCCGTGACGAACCGGGTTTGCGGCCCCGCACGATCCCGATGAACTCCTCGACCAGCACCGGCTGCGGGCCCTCCCGGACGGCGAGCGCCACCGGGCACGTGGGCGCGTCGGTGATCGGGCGGTATGTGAGGTCCTTGCGGTGATGAAGCCGCGCCAGCGACTGCGGAACCAGGAGTGCGCCGAGCCCTGCGGCGACGAGTTCGATGGCCTCCCCGGTGGTCTCGGGCCGGTGATCGACCGGGGCGCCGGGTGCGTCCGCCCAGCCCAGGACGTCGTCGCGTGGGAGCAACGTGGGCTCACCGTCGAGGTCCGTGGCCGTGATCTCGTCGGCGGCCGTGAGGACGTGATCGGTCGGCACCACGGCGACGGTGATCTCTTCGTAGAGCGGGATGACGGCCAGCCCGGACGTCTCGGCCGGCAGTCGGAGCACCGCAACGTCGATGGCGCCCTGCCTGACTTCGGCGGCCGCGTCCGCCGCGGCGACGATGCGCAACTGCAGCGGGACGTCGGGGTGGCGCTCCGCCCAGATCCGGGCCCACTTCGCGGGCGTCCCACCTGGGACGTAACCGAGGGTGAGCGAGGCCGGATCCACCGCATCAGGCTACCGATAGGCTTGCACCATGAGCAGGGCGAATGCGCAGTCCATGAAACCCGCCACGGCGGCGAGGAAGCTGGACGTGTACCTCCCCGCGACGCCTGCGGAATTCCAGGCGAACCCGATCACCCGGTCGGAAATCGCCGCGCTGCAGGCGGACCCGCCACAGTGGCTCAAGGACCTCCGCAAAAACGGGCCGCACCCGAAGAACCTCGTGGCAGCCAAGCTCGGCGTGTCGATTGCAGGTCTCGCGCGCGGCGGCGTCACCGAGGCGCTGACCACCGAGCAGATCAATCAGCTGCTCGAAGACAAGCCCGAGTGGCTGGTCACCGAACGCGAGAGCTATCAGAACGTGCTGCGCGAGGAGCGACGCATCAAGGCGCTGCACGAGGATGAGGCTCGCGAGAGCTGAGCGACGCCGCGGTCAGAGTCAACGGAAGAACATGTCGCTGAGGCGATCGAAGAAGCGATCGACGCCGCGCTCCAGCCGACTGCCCCGGGCCCACTTCTCCCACGCATAGATCACGCCGAAGAGCGCGACGACGATCCCGAGGACCAGAGCGGCGACGAGGATGACCTCGACGGTTGTAGTCACCTGACTACAACATGCAGCTGACGCAACCCTCCACCTCAGTGCCTTCCAACGCCATCTGGCGTAGGCGGATGTAGTAGAGCGTCTTGATGCCCTTGCGCCAGGCGTAGATCTGCGCCTTGTTCACGTCGCGGGTGGTGGCGGTGTCCTTGAAGAACAGCGTCAGGCTCAGGCCCTGGTCGACGTGCTGGGTGGCCGCGGCGTAGGTGTCGATGATCTTCTCGTAACCGATCTCGTACGCATCCTGGTAGTACTCCAGGTTGTCGTTGGTCAGGTACGGCGCCGGGTAGTAGGCGCGACCGATCTTGCCTTCCTTGCGGATCTCGATCTTCGACGCGACCGGGTGGATCGACGACGTCGAGTGGTTGATGTAGGAGATCGACCCCGTCGGCGGGACGGCCTGCAGGTTCTGGTTGTAGATGCCGTGCGTCTGCACCGACTCCTTCAACCGCTTCCAGTCGTCCTGGTTGGGGATGCGGATGTCGGCGTCGGCGAACAGCTGACGCACCCGCTCGGTGGCCGGCTCCCACACCTGGTCGGTGTACTTGTCGAAGAACTCCCCCGACGCGTACTTCGACTTCTCGAACCCGCCGAACTTCGAACCGCGCTCGATCGCAATGCGATTCGACGCCCGCAGCGCGTGGTAGAGCACCGTGTAGAAGTACATGTTGGTGAAGTCGACGCCCTCTTCGGAGCCGTAGTGGATCCGCTCACGGGCGAGGTAGCCGTGCAGGTTCATCTGCCCGAGGCCAATCGCATGGGACTCCTTGTTGCCCTGCTCGATCGACGGCACCGACGTGATCGACGTCTGGTCGGACACGGCGGTGAGCCCGCGGATCGCCACCTCGATGGTCTGCGCGAAGTCCGGGGAGTCCATCGCCTTGGCGATGTTCAGCGACCCGAGGTTGCACGAGATGTCCTTGCCGATCCTCTTGTACGACAGGTCATCGTTGAATTCCGACGGCGTGGACACCTGCAGGATCTCCGAGCACAGGTTGCTGTGCGTGATCTTGCCCTCGATCGGGTTGGCCCGGTTCACGGTGTCCTCGTACATGATGTACGGGTAGCCGGACTCGAACTGCAGCTCGGCCAGGGTCTGGAAGAACTCGCGGGCCTTGATCTTGGTCTTGCGGATCCGCGCGTCGTCGACCATCTCGTAGTACTTCTCGGTGATCGAGATGTCGGCGAACGGCACGCCGTAGACGCGTTCCACGTCGTACGGCGAGAACAGGTACATGTCCTCGTTCTTCTTGGCCAGCTCGAACGTGATGTCCGGGATCACCACGCCGAGTGACAGCGTCTTGATCCGGATCTTCTCGTCGGCGTTCTCGCGCTTGGTGTCCAGGAACCGGTAGATGTCGGGGTGGTGGGCCTGCAGGTACACCGCGCCCGCACCCTGCCGCGCGCCGAGCTGGTTGGCGTAGGAGAACGAGTCCTCGAGCAGCTTCATGATCGGGATGACGCCCGAGCTCTGGTTCTCGATGTTCTTGATCGGGGCGCCGTGCTCGCGGATGTTGGACAGCAGCAGCGCCACCCCGCCACCGCGCTTGGACAGCTGCAGTGCCGAGTTGATGGAGCGCCCGATGGACTCCATGTTGTCCTCGATGCGCAGCAGGAAGCAGGACACCGGCTCGCCGCGCTGCTTCTTGCCCGAGTTGAGGAACGTCGGCGTGGCCGGCTGGAAACGGCCGTCGATGATCTCGTCGACGAGCTTCTCGGCCAGCGCCGTGTCACCGGCGGCCAGCGTCAGGGACACCATCACCACCCGGTCCTCGAACCGCTCCAGGTAGCGCTTCCCGTCGAAGGTCTTCAGCGTGTAGGAGGTGTAGTACTTGAACGCGCCGAGGAACGTCGGGAAGCGGAACTTCTTGGCGTAGGCCCGATCCAGCAGCGTCTTGACGAAGTTGCGCGAGTACTGGTCGAGCACCTCGCGCTCGTAGTACTCCTTCTGGACCAGATAGTCGAGCTTCTCGTCCTGATTGTGGAAGAAGACCGTGTTCTGGTTGACGTGCTGAAGGAAGTACTGGTTCGCGGCTTCCCGATCCTTGTCGAACTGGATCTTGCCGTCCTTGTCGTACAGGTTCAGCATCGCGTTGAGCGCGTGGTAGTCCGTCTCGCCCGGAAGCGCGTGCACGCCGGTGGTTACAGGTTCTGCAGTGACGGTTGGTGACACGTCTGGTCCTTCCAGAAGTCTTCCAGGCCCGCGCGGACGGCGAAGACGTCGTCCGTGGTGCCCATGAGTTCGAAGCGGTAGAGGTACGGGACGGCGCACTTGCGGGAGACGACGACCCCCGCGTAGCCGAACTCGGCGCCGAAGTTGGTGTTGCCCGCGGCGATGACGCCGCGGATCAACGACCGGTTGTGTTCGTTGTTGAGGAAGGCGATCACCTGTTTGGGGACGTAGCCCCCGTGATCGGGATCCGGACCGTTGGCGTGCCCGCCACCGTAGGTCGGCAGCACCAGGACGTAGGGCTCGTCGACCTGGATGCGCTCACGCAGCGGGATCCGCGTGGCGGGCAGGCCGAGCTTCTCGACGAACCGGTGCGTGTTCTCCGAGACGCTGGAGAAGTACACGATGTTGCCGGTCATGATCGAGTCGCCCTCCTTCCTGCCTCGCGGATACCCCCTCAGGCCGTCGCCGCGACCGCTCCGCCGAGCGCCTTGATGCGATCGGGGCGGAAGCCCGACCAGTGGTCGTTGCCGACCACCACGACGGGCGCCTGCAGGTAGCCCAGGGCCATGACGTAGTCGCGGGCCTCGCTGTCGAGGCTGATGTCGACCGTCTCGTACGCGATGCCCTGCTTGTCCAACGCCTTGTAGGTGGCGTTGCACTGCACGCAAGCCGGCTTGGTGTAAACGGTGACGGTCATTGACGGCTCCTCGGGCGTGTGACGGGTGGTGAGGCGAACGGACTGGCAACGGAACGGAGACTGCATATCGCTCTAGTTCAGCGACCCGCAGACTCACAAAATTCCTGGACGCCCGGGGTGCTCGACCGGTGGTGCCGAAATGCTCTGACCACTGGATTCTGCGCTCCGGCCGACCTCCGAACCGTGGGGGTCTGTCGGTGTGCAAGACACTACACCTGGTGTCCGACAAAGCCAGGGGATACCAGATGTTCTGAATAACATTTCTGGAATTCCCAGGTCGTAAGCCCACGCACAGCCGCAGTCTCGGCGTGTCGCGCCCGATGACGCGCCGCGTGTCGCAAGATGGGAGATGTCTACCACCGGGCACCGACAACGGCCCGGCACCAAGGCAACGCCCGAAGCGCTCCAGCAAACGCCGACGGGCGCGCAGGTTTGGTGACCGTCGACGTCCGCCGACCCGCTTAGGTTGGACCCATGAGTTGGGACGTGTTCGTCATGAGGTTCCCGGAGCACGTCACCAACCCGGCGGAGATACCGGCGGACTGGCACCCGGAGGACATCGGGACAGCCGGGGAGGTCCGTGCCGCGATCGAGGCCCTGGTCGCCGACATGGCCTGGGGTTCCGATGGCTGGGGCCAGGGCACCGGGGACGGCTTCTCGGTCGAGACGTCGCTACGAGAGCCCGACGACGAACCCGTCAACGGCTTCACCCTGATGTTCCGCGGCGGGGGCGACGCGGCGAACCTCGCCATGGCGTTGGCGGCACGGTTCGACGCCCGCGCACTCGGCAGCGGCGTGTTCCTCGAACCCGATTCGGCCGGCGACGCGTTCGACAGCTGGCAGCGCTACCGCGACCACGCGCTGCGGCCGCGCCCCCGGCAGTAGCGGCCTCAGCCGACCTCGGCGACCAGCTTGCCGACGATGTCGCGCAGGCTCGCCGCGACCTCGGCGTTCTCCCGCGGGTGCCTGCCGTCGAGGGACTTCGCCGGAATCGAGAGCTTGAGGTCCTCCACCACCCGCGGCCCGGCGATGCCGAAGCTCTTGCGGGTCTCGTCGTGCGCCCACACGCCGCCGTACTGCCCGAGCGCAGCGCCGACCACGGCCAGCGGCTTGCCCTTGAGTGCGCTGTCACCGAACGGCCGCGACAGCCAGTCGATCGCGTTCTTGAGCACTCCCGGGATGCTCCCGTTGTATTCGGGCGTGACGACGAGCGCCGCGTCGGCCTCGGCGGCCGCGCCCCGCAGCGCCACCACGGGTTCGACCACGTCGTCGTTGTCGATGTCCTCGTTGTAGAACGGCAGCTCACCCAGCCGGTCGAACAACTCCAGCGTCACGCCCTGCGGAGCCGCCTCCACGGCGAGCTCGGCGATCTGACGGTTGATCGACGCCGCGCGCAGACTCCCCACCAGAACGATCACCTTGATATCCGACATGTGCACCCCTTCATTCGTCCGGACGGATCTTCACACAGTTGAACCGGACTGCAGTCCGATTTCATCCCCCTGATTTAAAGTGAGGGCATGCCCGCGACGCAACCCCCGCCGCCGCTGCCGCAGCAGGCGCCGCAGGAGCGAGGCGATGCCGCCCGCAATCGTGCCCTGCTGCTCGACGCCGCGCGCGACCTCATCGCCGAACGGGGCGCGGACGCGGTGAGCATGGACGACGTGGCGGCCGCCGCAGGCGTGGGCAAGGGCACGCTGTTCCGCCGGTTCGGCAGCCGGGCCGGCCTGATGATCGTGCTGCTCGACGAGGACGAGAAGACCGAACAGCAGGCTTTCCTGTTCGGCCCGCCGCCGCTGGGCCCCGGAGCGCCGCCGCTCGAGCGGCTGCTCGCCTACGGACGCAGCCGGTTGCGGTTTGTCCACACCCACCACGCGCTGCTGTCCGACGCGGCGCGGGACCCGCAGACCCGCTTCAGCGCGCCGGCCACCCTGCACCGCACCCACGTGCGCATGCTGCTCGAGGCGGCGGGCACCACCGGCGACCTCAACGCCCAGGCCGATGCCCTGCTCGGCCTCCTCGACGCCGACTACGTGGAACACCAGCTCGCCGACCTCGGCCACACCCTCGACACGCTCGGCGATGCGTGGGAGGCCGTGGCGCGCAAGCTGTGCGGCACCTGATGCACTGGGTGCTGCACGTCGACCTCGACCAGTTCCAGGCCGCCGTCGAGATCCGCCGCAACCCCGGCCTCGCCGGCCTGCCGCTGGTCGTCGGCGGCAACGGTGACCCGACCGAGGCGCGCAAGGTCGTCACGTGTGCTTCCTATCCCGCCCGCGCGTTCGGGATCCGCGCCGGTATGCCGCTGCGCGCAGCGGCCCGCAAGTGCCCGGACGCGGTGTTCGTGCCGCTCGACACCGACGCCTACGACGCGGCGTCCGACGAGGTGATGAGCCTGCTGCGGGACTTCGGCCACCCGGTCGAGGTGTGGGGCTGGGACGAGGCCTACGTCGGCGTCGACGACCCCGACGGCACGCTCGACCCGCACGAGCTGGCGCAGCGGATCCGCACCGGCATCGCCGCCCACACCGGGCTGGCCTGTTCGGTGGGCATCAGCGACAACAAGCAGCGCGCGAAGGTGGCCACCGGCTTCGGCAAGCCCGGCGGGGTGTTCACCCTCACCGACGCCAACTGGATGGCGGTGATGGGTGACCGCGCGGTCGACGCACTGTGGGGCGTCGGCCCGAAGACCGCCAAGAAGCTGCTCGGGATGGGCATCGAGACCGTCGCGGACCTGGCCGCCACCGACGCCACCGTGCTCACCGCCGCGTTCGGACCGACCACCGGACTGTGGATCTTGTTGCTGGCCAAGGGTGGTGGGGACACCACCGTGACCGCCGAACCGTGGGTGGCGCGCTCGCGCAGCCATGTCGTCACCTTCGCCGACGACCTCACCGACCGCGCCGAGATCGACTCGGCCGTGGCCGATCTCGCCCGCCGCACCCTCGACGAGGTGACCGCACAGGGCCGGGTGGTGACCCGGGTGGCGGTCACGGTGCGCACCAGCACCTTCTACACCCGCACCAAGATCCGCAAACTCGCCGCGCCGGGCAACGACCCGGCCCCGATCACGCAGACGGCGCTTGCGCTGCTCGGGCAGTTCGAGCTGGACCGGCCCGTGCGGTTGCTCGGCGTACGGCTGGAGCTGGCGATGCCGTCGGCCGCGGCGGCACCCGGCGCGGCTGTCGGTGGCGGCCCATAGCGTGCACACCATGCTGACCACGGTCGCTGTGCGCGGATACCGGTCGCTGCGCGATGTCGTCCTCCCGCTGTCCGCGCTGACCGTCGTCACCGGCGCGAACGGCACTGGCAAGTCGTCGCTCTACCGGGCGCTGCGCCTGCTCGCCGACTGCGGCCGTGGCGAGGTGATCGGCTCGCTGGCCCGCGAGGGCGGCCTGCAGTCGGCGCTCTGGGCCGGGCCCGAGCAACTCGGTGGCGCCCGCCGGACCGGCCGGACGGAAGGAACCGTGCGAACCGGGCCGGTTTCCCTCGAACTCGGCTATGCGGCAGATGATTTCGGCTACCTGGTGGACCTCGGGCTGCCCCAGGACCCCGGCCACAGGTCGCAGTTCGGGCGTGACCCCGAGATCAAACGCGAGGCCGTGTTCGCCGGCCCCGTCGCACGGGATGCCTCGACGCTGGTCCGACGCACCCGCGACTACGCCGAGGCCGCGTCGGAATCGGGCCGCGGCTTCGACGAACTGTCCCGGTCGCTGCCGCCCTACCGCAGCCTGCTGGCCGAATACGCCCACCCCGGCGCCCACCCGGAACTCGCCGCCGTCCGGGACCGGTTGCGCGGCTGGCGGTTCTACGACGGATTCCGGGTCGACGCCGGCTCCGCCGCCCGCCGCCCGCAGGTCGGCACGCGCACCCCGGTGCTGTCCGACGACGGCAGCGATGTCGCCGCGGCGGTGCAGACGATCATCGAGGCGGGGCTCGACGACCTGCAGCGGGCGGTCGGCGATGCGTTCGACGGCTCGACGGCCTCGGTGGCGGTCTCCGACGGGTTGTTCGACCTGCAACTCCACCAGCGCGGCATGCTGCGGCCGCTGCGCTCTGCCGAATTGTCGGACGGCACACTGCGATTCCTGTTGTGGGCAGCCGCTCTGCTCAGCCCCCAGCCGCCGTCGCTGATGGTGCTCAACGAACCGGAGACCTCGCTGCACCCGGACCTGGTTCGCCCGCTGGCCCGGCTGATCCGCACGGCCGCCGACAAGACCCAGGTCGTGGTGGTCACCCACTCGGGGGCCGTGCTCGACGTGCTGGAGGCGGTGCCCGTCGCCGATGCGGATGCCGGCGCCCCCGCGACGGAGATCCGCCTGCACAAGGATTTCGGGGAGACCCGCGTCGAGGGCCTCGGCATGCTCGACACGCCGCCGTGGCACTGGGGCGGTCGCTAGTCCCGCGGCAGCAGGCCCGGCCGCAACGCCCGGCTGAAGAGCACGTTCACCTGACGCATCGCCACGCTGTACGGCCACCACATGGTGCGCTTGAACATGTAGAGCGCCCGGATGTCCGGTGAGGTGTAGATCAGATATCGGTTGCGCCGCACGCCGCGCAGGATCCGGTCGGCGACGTGTTCAGGCGAGACCGCGTGTCCGGCGAACCGGCCGGTCCAGCGGGCCACGTTCGGGTGGTCGCGGTCGACGCCGGCGATCTGCACCGTCTGCACCAGGGGCGTCTTCACCGCACCCGGCACCACCACCGACACCCCGATGCGGTGCCGGGCGAGATCGAAGCGCAGCACCTCCGACAGCCCGCGCAGGCCGTACTTGCTGGCGCTGTAGGCGGCGTGCCACGGCAGCGCGACCAGTCCGGCGGCCGACGAGACGTTGACCAGGTGCCCGCCGCGGCGGGCCGCCACCATGGGCGGGACGAAGGTCTCGATGACGTGGATGGGCCCCATCAGGTTGATGTCGACCATCGACTTCCAGTGCTGGTGGGTGAGCCGATCGACGGTGCCCCACGCCGACACCCCCGCGATGTTCATCACCACGTCCATCGCCGGGTGATCGGCATGGACGTCGCGGGCGAACGCGGCGACCGCGTCGTAGTCGGAGATGTCGAGTGCCCGGTGCGCGGGCACCCTGGCGCCGAGCGCCCTGGCGTCGGCGACCGTGGTCTCCAGGCCGGCCTCGTCGCGGTCGGTGAGGAAGAGTTCGGCACCTTCGGCCGCCAGCCGCAGTGCGGTGGCCCGGCCGATGCCGCTGGCGGCCCCGGTGATCAGACAACGCCTGCCGTCGAAACCACTGCTTCGCGCCATGGCGGTGACCCTACCGTCAGCCCAGATCGGCGGTTCCGCCCCAGAGCGCGTTGAGCCACAACCGGATCACGACGTCGACGCCGCGCGCCGGGTCGGTACCGCGACCGACGAAGCCGCTGTCGTGCGACAACGTCAGCGCCGTGGTGGCGGTCAGTGTGCGGACCAGTGCCGGCAGGTCGTCGGTGATGGGGCGGGCACCGCCGTCGGACCGGACGAGGCCGACGATCTTGTCGATCACGCCGTCCTCGAAGTCGTTCATGATCTCGCGGATCTGTGCGTCGGTGTTCCGCGCCAGCGTGCAGGCCCGCATGATCGGATCGTTGCTGGCGAACACCGCGGCCGCATAACCGACCATGCGCTTGGCGAACTCCGACGGTGACTCCCCGGCCTCCCTCGGCGCGAAGTCGTGGGTGAGCTTGTCGAGTTCGGCCATCGCGTCGGCGACGATCACCGCCAGCACGGCGTACTTCGAGTCGAAGTAGAAGTAGAAGCCCGACCGGGCGACACCGGCCCGCTCGCTGATGGTGCTGACGGACAGATCGGCGAACGATCTCTCCTCGAGCAGTTCCCGGACGGCGACGACGATCGCGTCGCGCTGCCGGTCGCCACGGCTGCGCCGCGGCGCCGGTTCCGTTTCGGCGGTCATGTCTCTAGACCTTTGCACGCAGCAGGCCAGAACCAAACTTGACAGGCGTCAACTGCGCCCAGCAGGATGATGATCGGGAGTGACAGCGGCCACAGTTTCTGTGCGTGAGGAGCATGACATGACGGCGACGATCAACACGACGGATTACCTGCTCGACCAGGCGAAGCGTCGATTGACACCGTCGATCAACAACTTCCCCGGCCTCGGCGTGCTCGAGCGCAGGTTGCTGCAGACCGAGTTCCCACAGAAGCCGATGTCCACGCCGCCTGCGGGCAGCGACCTCAAGCCGGTGATCGGCGACGCCGGCCTGCCGGTGCTGGGCCACATGGTCGAGATGTTCCGCGGCGGCCCCGACTATCTGCTGCACATCTACCGCAAGTACGGCCCGCTGTACTACGCCGACTCCCCCGCGCTGCCCGCGGTCACCGCGCTGGGACCCGACGCCGCGCAGGCGGTCTACTCCAACCGCAACAAGGACTTCTCCCAGCAGGGCTGGGTGCCGGTGATCGGGCCGTTCTTCCACCGCGGCCTGATGCTGCTCGACTTCGAGGAGCACATGTTCCACCGCCGGATCATGCAGGAGGCGTTCGTACGCACCCGCCTGGTCGGCTACACCGAGCAGGTCGACCGGGTCGTGTCGCAGGTGATCGCCAAGGACTGGGTGGCCAACGACGCGCGCTTCCTGATGTATCCGGCCATGAAGGAACTGACCCTCGACATCGCCTCGATGGTGTTCATGGGCCACGAGCCGGGCACCGACAAGGAGTTGGTGACCAAGGTCAACAAGGCGTTCACCACCACCACGCGGGCCGGCAACGCCATCATCCGCAAGCCGGTCGCGCCGTTCACCTGGTGGCGCGGCATGCAGGCCCGCAAGCTGCTGGAGAACTACTTCGAGGAGCGGGTCCGCGAGCGGCGCGGCCATGAGGGCTCCGACCTGCTGACCGTGCTGTGTCAGACCGAGGACGAGGACGGCAACAAGTTCTCCGACGCCGACATCGTCAACCACATGATCTTCCTGATGATGGCCGCGCACGACACGTCCACCTCGACCGCCACCACGATGATCTACCACCTGGCCAAGAACCCCGAGTGGCAGGAGCGCTGCCGCGACGAGTCCGACCGGCTCGGCGACGGCCCCGTCGACATCGAGTCGCTGGACAAGCTCGAGTCGCTCGACCTGGTGATGAACGAGTCGATCCGCCTGGTCACGCCCGTCCAGTGGGCGATGCGCCAGACCGTGCGCGACACCGAGCTGCTCGGCTACTACCTGCCGAAGGGCACCAACGTCATCGCCTACCCCGGCATGAACCACCGGCTCGAAGAGCTCTATCCGGAACCGATGAAGTTCGATCCGCTGCGGTTCACCGAGCCGCGCAACGAGCACAAGAAGCACCGCTACGCGTTCAGCCCGTTCGGCGGCGGCGCGCACAAGTGCATCGGCATGACGTTCGGCCAGCTCGAGGTCAAGACGATCCTGCACCGGCTGCTGCGCAAGTACCGGCTGGAACTGCCGCACCCCGAGTACACGACGGAATGGGACTACGGCGGTATGCCGGTGCCCAAGGACGGCATGCGCATCGTCCTGCGGCCGCTGCACTGACGCCGTTGAGCACCCGCCGCGCACGCATCGCCGACACCGGCATCGTCTCGCTCGCCGCGATGCGGATCGGCATCGGCGCGCTGGCCTGGGCACGTCCGGATCTGGCGGCTCGGCTGTTCGGTCTGCAGTCACCCGACGGGCAGGCGCGCTACCTGTGGCGCCTGTTCGGTGTGCGCGACGTGCTCGTCGGACTCGGCACGGTGTCGGGGAAGGGCACGCGCCGGCACGTCTGGGCCTGTGTCGGGCTGGCCTGCGATGTCGCCGACGGCGCCGCAGGCGCATTGAGCCGCAACGACGTGCCGCGCGCCGGTGCCGCCGCGATGGTGGGCGTGCCCGCGGCGGCGGTGGCGTTCGGCGCGTGGGCGCTCAACCGTCCCTAGCCCCTCACGCCGCCAGCAGCCGGTTCGCGCACGCGATCACCGCGCGCAACGCCGACTGAGTGGCGTCGTCAGAGAGGCCCATCGCCCACTCCGTGCGCGTGCCGTCGGAGCCGCGCAGGAATGTCGCGATGCCCTCGTCGGCCGGCATCTGGTGGAAGGCCACCAGTTCCACCGGGAAACCGCGGTCGTGCAGCATCGCGGTCAGTGCGGCCACCGGTCCGGACGCGGCGGCGGACGACGTGTCGATCCGGTCCCCGACGGCCAGGGTGGCCTGGTAGTTACGGGCCTGCGGGCCCAGTCGCGTGGCGGGCCGGTCGGCATCGGTGCAAGCCCAGTGGCCCAGCCGCAACGGGCCGGAGTGCGGGGCGTACTCGGCGAGGAATTCGTTCCAGGACAACGCGTCGGCCTCCTTGCGCAGGCCACGGGGAACCGGGGCGTGGACGCCGGCCGCGAACGGCGCAGCAGTGGCACCCGCCCGGTTCTGCGGCGCGGCGCTGATTGCGGTGTGTATCGCGGATGAACTTGCCGATGTGGAGATCATGTGTGCCGGTCATCTCTCGTTTAGAGGAAGTGACCGACGATGTAGCAACGACCCACAGCGAGGGGTCGGTCGAGATCAGACCCCGCTGCGGGTTGCTACTACGAGTCGCCTTGGCACGTCCGCGACTGTAGACGTCCGCACGCCGCCACGCAAACACTTTCGGCGCCACCGCCGACGGCCCCGGTCGGGGTGCCGAAGACCACACCCGCGGTGGCGGTCCGGGCACGGCCGCGGACCTTAGTGTGGTGCCGGTGACCTGGCACGAGGGCGTCTTCCTGGTCGTGGCGGGTGTCGCCGGCGGGCTGACGGGCAGCATCGCCGGCCTGGCGTCGGTGGCGACCTACCCGGCGCTGCTCCTGGTGGGCCTGCCGCCGGTGACCGCCAACGTCACCAACACCGTCGCCGTGGTGTTCAACGGGGTCGGGTCGATATGGGGCTCGCGTCCGGAGCTGAAGGGCCGCGGCGACGCCATCAAACGCATCGTGCCCGGCGCCGTCCTCGGCGGTGCGGTGGGCGCGGTGCTCCTGCTGTCCACACCGGCCGAGGGCTTCGAGAAGGTGGTGCCGGTGTTGCTCGGCCTCGCCGCCGTGGCGATCCTCATCCCGCGCCGCCGGGGCCGCACCACCGGCGAGGACGAGCCGCGCAGCCGCGCGGCGACGATCGCCCAGGCCGTGACGATCTTCCTGATCTGCATCTACGGCGGGTACTTCGGCGCGGCCGCCGGCGTGCTGTTGCTGGCGCTGATGCTCGCCGCCGGCGAGACGATGCCGCACGCCAGCGCGGACAAGAACGTCATCCTCGGCGCATCGAACGCCACCGCGGCGGTCCTGTTCGTCTTCCTCGCGCCGGTGCACTGGCCCGCGGTGGTGACGCTGGGCTTCGGTTGCCTGGTGGGATCGCGACTGGGCCCGATCGTCCTCCGCCACGCACCCGCCGGCCCATTGCGCGTGGCCGTCGGGCTCGGCGGTATCGCCCTGGCCGTGAAGCTCGGCGTCGACGCCTACACCTGAGACAGGTCGAACGGGTTGTCGCCGCCCGCGACCCGGCTACCGAGGTCGACGAGATTCTGCGCCGATGCGTGCAGCCGCTCCCCCGCCTCCGGACTGGCCTGCCCGGCGAGGTAGCGCGACCACGTGCCCTCGATGACGATGCCGAGCTTGAAACACGCCATCGCCAGATACCAGTCCAGCCGCGATGTCTCGCGACCGCCGGCGTCCAGGTACGCCTCGAGCAGTTCGCGCCGGCTCGCGATCCCGCCGAGCGCGGCGAGCTGCGAACCGGCGTCGATGGGATTGGGATCGAGGGGCCAACAGATCAGCATCCACCCGAGGTCGAGCAGCGGGTCGCCGACGGTGCACATCTCCCAGTCGATGAACGCGGCGAGTTCGGGGCTGTCGCGCCGCAGCAGCACGTTGTTCAGATGCGCGTCGCCGTGCATGATCCCGGGCTCGCGGTCCGGGGGCCGGTTGTCGGTCAGCCACTGCGCCAGCGACGTGACGGCCGGGAACGACTCGGGTGCGTAGCCGTCGTGCCGGTAGCTCTCCAGCAGCCGCAGGAACTGCGGAACCTGGCGTTCCAGAAACGATCCCGGGCGTTTGATGGCCGCCAGCGGGCTGCCCTCCCAGGCGACGTTGCCCAGCCGGGCCAGGCTCGCGGCATACGACAGCCCGACCTGGTGGCGCATGCCGGCGTCGCGGACGTAGGCGTCGGTCATCTCGTTGCCCGGGTTGAAGCCGTCGACCTCTTCCATCAGGTAGAACACCACCCCCAGGACGTCGAGATCCTCACAGCCGGCGATGAATCCGGGATGCGGCACCGTCGTCCCGGCCAATGTGCGCAGCACCGCGATCTCACGCAGCATCGTCTTGTCGCTGGTCGGTCGGGGATGCAGGGGTGGGCGGCGCAGCACCATGGCTCGTCCGTCCACCCGCAGCCGCACCACGATGTTCTGCGAACCACCGGTCAGCGGTTCTACGTCGGTGACGGTCGAGCCGAGGCCCTCGCGGGCCAGCCACCGCGCGAGCGCGGCCTGCGCCTCGTCGCTCAGCGTGGGCAGGGACAGCGCGTCGTCGGGCATGGGGGACATCGTCTCAGCCGCGCGACGCGGCGTCGCCGGCTCCCCCGACGATCAGGCCTGGTACTCCAGACAGGGCGCGACCCCGTTGATCACGCCCTCCCGGAACGCCCGGACCCGGGCGAAGCCCGCCCCCTGGCGCTCCACATCGGCGTCGCCGCGGAACACCAGCAGGGCCTTGATCGCCTCGTCGAGGTCACCGGGTGAGATGCGGTAGGTGCTGGTGTCCGCGCGGTTGTAGAGGATCACACTCGCGGTGTACGCCCCGGCCAGGCAGTCGGCGCGCAAAGTCGAGGTCTTCTCGTCGGACTGGTCGCCCAGCCGGGTCAGCGCCGCGAGTCCGTACTGGGTGGCCAACAGCGAGGCCACCGCGTAGTCGCCGCCCTGCTGGTAGATCCGGGGCATGAAGGCCTCGTTGTCCCAGCCGACGTAATCGTCTGGCACACAATAGAACAGCGCGAAGCCCTCGGCCGACTGGTCACCGCACATCGGCGGTTCGTCGGGGCTGAAGGGCTGCAGGCCGGCCAACGGTGACCACGGCTCGCCGGTCACCTCGGGGTAGGCCCGGCTCCAGAAGTCCTCCAGGTCATAGGGCACGCCGTTGACGATCGAGTCGTACGGGGCGTCACCACCACTCGCCGCGTCCATCACGTCGTTGAACGGCAGTTCGAGAACCAGGGGATCATCGTCGCGGTACACCTTGCACCGCTCGAGCCCGTTGTCGAAGCCGTCCTGGAAGGCGCCCACCCGGTCGAACCCGCTGCCGTGGGCGTTGGGGTCGATCTTCGATGTGCCAGGAGTGTCACGCAGTTCGAGGATGCCCGCGAGCGCGGTGTCGAGGTCGGCGCTGGAGACGTCGAACACGCCGTCGTCCTTGGCATGGCGGGCCCATGCGCCTGCCATGCAGTCGGCCTGCAGTTCCCGCGTCACCGTGCGCGCGGTGAAGTTCGACCGCGCCTGGATCGCATGTGCCCATTCGTGGGCCATCACCACCGGGATCGCGAAGTCGCCGAAGTTCTCCCGCAATCCGGGCAGCAACCCTTCGGCGTCCCACGCCACCACATCCTCGCTGGGACAGTAGAACGCGTTGCCTGCCACCTCCTCGGCACTGGCGGTGCACGGCGGCGCGTCGTCGCTGGAGGGGTTGATCGCATAGAGCCCGCCCGCCACGGGTTCGTATTCGGCGCCGTAGAGCTCGGGGTACTGCTTGCCCCAGTAGTCCTGCAGGTCGGCGATCGCCTGCATGGCGATCTTGTTCACCGGGTCGGACGGGTCGCCGACGATCTCGACGTCGCCGGCGTCGGGCGCCGCCGCCTTCGACGAACCCGGGGCCTTCGGATCCGGACCGGCACAGCCAGCGAGGAGCACCACCACGGCCGCCGCCGTCGACCACACTCTGATGCGCATGGGCAAACGGTAGCGGCGCCGATTGGAAATCAGTTGGAAAGCACGAATCGGGTGGTCCTCAGTCGAGGATGCGCCTGGCGACGTTCGTCGACACCAGATCGAGCAACTCGTCGGCGCGACCGGCGAGGATGGTGCGGATCGCGTACAGCGAGAAGCCCTTGGCCTGTTCGACGGTGATGGCCGGCGGAATCGACAGCTCCTGGCGGGCGGTGACAACGTCGATCACCGCCGGGCCGTCGTAGGCGAACGCGTCGGTCAGAGCCTGCTCGAGGTCGCGCGCCGCCTCCACCCGCCTGCCGAACACCCCCATCGCCGTCGCGACCGCGGCGAAGTCGGGATTGACCAGATCGGTGCCGAAGTTGACGATGCCCGCGGCCTTCATCTCCAGCTCGACGAAGTTCAGCGAAGAGTTGTTGAAGACGATCACCTTGACCGGCAACCGATTCTGGATCAGGGTGACCAGTTCGCCGAACAACATGGTCAGCCCGCCGTCGCCGGCCAACGCCACCACCTGCCGGTCGCGGAACGTGGTCTGGGCGCCGATCGCGTGCGGCAGCGCGCAGGCCATCGTGCCGTGGTTGAAGGAGCCGATGAGCCGCCGGCGGCCGTTCATCGTGAGATAGCGCGCCGCCCACACCACCGGCGAGCCGACGTCGACGGTGAACACCGCGTCATCGGCGGCCAGTCGATTCGCCAGTGCGGCAACGTATTCCGGTCTGATGGGGCTGCGATCGTGGTCGTTGACGGCCAGCTCGTCGAGATTCTTGCGGGTGCGGCGGTAGTGGCGCAGCGAACGGTCGAGGTGCTCACGGTCCGATCGGCGCTTCAGGTGCGGCGCCAGTGCCGCCACGGTGTCGCGCACGGTGCCCACCAGGCCGAGTTCCACCGGGGTGCGCCTGCCTAGGTGCCTGCCGCGGATGTCGACCTGGATCACCTTCGCGTGCTCGGGATAGAACTGCTGGTACGGGAAGTCGGTGCCGAGCATCAGCAGTACGTCGGCTTCCTTGATCGCCTTATAGCCCGAGGCGAAGCCGAGCAGGCCGGTCATGCCGACGTCGTACGGGTTGTCGTACTCGATGAACTCCTTGCCGCGCAACGCATGCACGACCGGCGCGTTGAGGGTGGCGGCCAGGTCCACGACGGCGTCGTGGGCGTCCTGCACACCGGCGCCGGCGAGGATCGTCACCCGCGGTGAGGCGTTGAGGATGGCGGCGGCGCGCAGCAGCGACTCGTCGTCGGGCCGCACCACGGATCGGGTCGCCACCACCGGGCGGGCCGTCCAGCCCGACGCGTCGGCCCGCTGGTTGAAGATCTCGCCGGGGACGACGACGACCGCCACCCCGTTCTCCTCGACCGCGGCCCGCATCGCCATCTCGAGGATGCGCGGCGCCATCTCCGGTGTGCTCACCAGCTCGCAGTAGACGCTGCACTCACGGAAGAGGTCCTGCGGGTGGGTCTCCTGGAAGTAGTCCGAGCCGATCTCGCTGCGCGGGATGTGGGCGGCGATCGCCAGCACGGGCATCCGGCTGCGGTGCGCGTCGAACAGGCCGTTGATCAGGTGCAGGTTGCCGGGCCCGCAACTGCCCGCGCACACCGCGAGACCACCGGTGAGCGCCGCGTCGGCGGCCGCGGCGAACGCGGCGGTCTCCTCGTGCCGGACGTGCTCCCAGGAGACGGCCCCTGACCGCCGGATGGCGTCGGTGAACCCGTTGAGGCTGTCGCCGGGCAGGCCGTAGACGCGGCGCACACCGCTGATCGACAGGGCCGAGATCACGTGATCAGCAATGGTCGCCACGCGCGCAGCCTAGTGCGTTTCGGTGTCGCCGGTTGCCTCGAGCGCAACCGACGACACCGAGATCACGAGGTCACTTGGGGGCGAAGCGCTGACCGGCGTCCAGTCGCAGGCACTGGCCGTTGAGCATCGCGTTCTCCACGATCGCCGCGGCGAGCTTGGCGTACTCGTCGGGCCGGCCGAGGCGCTTGGGGAAGGCGGCGTCCTTGGTCAGCTGGCTGGCGAACTCGTCGGGGATTCCCTCGGTCAGCCCGGTGGCGAACAGGCTTGGGGCGATGGCGAGCACCCGGATGCCCAGGCTGCCCAGATCGCGGGCCATGGTGAGGCACATGCCGGCGATCGCGGCCTTCGACGCGGTGTAGGCGACCTGCCCGATCTGTCCCTCGAACGCGGCGATCGAGGCGGTGTTGATGATGACGCCGCGCTCTTCCTTCTCGTCGTCGACGGGCTCGTTCTTGCTCATGTGCCACGCCGAGAGCCGGCTGATGTTGAAGGTGCCGATGAGGTTGAGGTCGACGCTGGCGCGGAAGGAGTCCAGGCTGTGCGGGCCGTCCTTCTTGATGGTGCGCTCGCCGATGCCGCCGCCCGCGGTGGTCACCGCGATGTGCAGTCCGCCGAGGTCGGCGACCACCTGCTCGAGCACCTTCTCGGTGCCGTCGAAGTCGGTGACGTCCACCTCGTGGAAGGAGCCGCCGATCGAGTCGGCCACTTCCTTGCCCTTGGACTGCGGACGGTCCAGGACGGCAACGCTCGCGCCGCGCTTGGCCAACAGCTCGGCGGTCGCCCGGCCGAAGCCGGAGGCCCCGCCGACCACGATGGCCTTCTTGCCCTCGATCTCCATCTAGCTTCCTTTCCACATCGGGGTTGGACTGTAAAGCAACCTAGCCGACGTCACGCTTCGGTAAGCGTTTCGGGTCGGACCTGGGGTTCCCCGGCAGTACCTTGGCGGACATGGCCGTACCGCCGCGAGGCCCATGGGCACTGTGCGGGATCGCCGCCGCCGCCGTCGCGCTCGGAGTCGCCGAGCTCGTGGCCGTGCCGTTCGGTCCGGCCGCCGACTCACGCACCGCGGTCGGGTCGGCCGTCATCGACCGGACGCCGGGGCCGGTCAAGGAATGGGCCATCGCCACCTTCGGCACCGCGGACAAACTCGTGCTGACCGTTCTCGTGGTCGCGGTCATCCTGGTGATCGCCGCGATCAGCGCGCGCTTCGAGTCGCGGCGCATGCCGGTCGGCAGTTTGGCGATCGCCGCGGCCGGTGTGCTCGGCGCTGCGGCGGTGCTCTCGCGGCCGGGATCGTCGGCAATCGACGTGCTGCCGACGGTGATCGGTGCGGTGTGCGGAATCGCGGTGCTGCGGCTGCTGACGTCCGGCCGCATCAAGGACGCGCCCGACGACGGCGCCGAATCCGTGGGCACCGAAGGAGACCCCGCCGACCGGGGCCGCAGGCTCACCCTCTTCGGCGTCGGCTTCCTGGCGGTGGGCGCCGCCAGCGGCGTGGCGGGCGCGGTGCTGTCCCGGCTGACCTCGTCGGTGTCCGGCGACCGGCAGAACTTCGCGCTGCCCCGGGTCGGGCGGACCGCACCCGAGGTGCCGGCGGCGGTGCAGCCGGCGAACGTCGACCTGCCGCCGTTCGTCACCTCGAACGCCGACTTCTACCGCATCGACACCGCCCTTTCGGTGCCGCAGCTGAGCCGGGCCGACTGGAAGTTGCGCATCCACGGCATGGTCGACCGCGAGATCACCTACACCTTCGAGGATCTGGAGCGGTTCGAGGCCGTCGAGGACATCATCACGCTGGCGTGTGTGTCCAATCCGGTGGGCGGGGACCTCATCTCCACAGCCAAGTGGACCGGCTACCGGGTGCGCGATCTGCTTGCCGAGGCGGGCGTGCATCCCGACGCCGACATGGTGCTGTCCACCTCCGTCGACGGGTTCACCGCGGGCACGCCCGTTGAGGCGTTCACCGACGACCGCGACGCGCTGCTGGCGGTCGGCATGAACGGCGAGCCGCTGCCCACCGAGCACGGCTACCCGGCGCGCCTCGTGGTGCCCGGGCTGTACGGCTATGTGTCCGCGACCAAATGGGTGGTCGACATCGAGCTGACCCGCTTCGACCGCGCCGAGGCCTACTGGACGAAGCTGGGCTGGTCGGCGCGCGGGCCGATCAAGACGCAGTCGCGCATCGACGTGCCGCGCACCGGGCAGGACGTCGCGCTGGGACCGGCGACCTTCGGCGGTGTGGCTTGGGCGCAGAACCGCGGTGTCCGCGCCGTCGAGGTGCGCATCGACCCGCCCGGCGGCAAGGGTGACTGGCGCCCGGCGACGCTGGGTGCGAGCTACTCCAACGAGACCTGGCGGCTCTGGAGCATCGACTGGCGGGCCGAGCAGACCGGCCTGCACACGATCTCCGTGCGCGCCACCGACAACACCGGGGCGGTGCAGACCGAGGAGCGCGCCGATCCGGTTCCCGACGGCGCGTCGGGCTGGCAGTCGATCATCTTCGCGGTCAGATAACCGTCGCGCGGCGGGTGCCCGCCGCGTGTCCGACCCGCGTGCCACGCTGGACCCGTGCACCTGGTCGACGTCGCCACCGCCTCCGCCGATGTGGGCGCCACGTCGGCGCGACTGGCCAAGATCGCGCGGATCGCCGAACTGCTCGCCCGCGCCGCAGAGGAGCGCGACGCCCGGCTCGTCGCGGTGGTGGTGTCGTGGCTGTCCGGCGAGCTGCCGCAACGCCAGATCGGGGTGGGCTGGGCGGCGTTGCGCTCGCTGCCCGTTCCTGCCGAGGAGCCGTCGCTGACCGTCGGCGGCGTCGACGCGACGCTGTCGGAGATCGGCGCGGTGGCCGGCAAGGGATCACAGCAGCGCCGGGCCGCACTGCTCGCCGCCCTGTTCGCCGCCGCCACCGACGTCG